>JBMFPL010000374.1:0-1800 GCA_049969115.1 Bryobacteraceae bacterium
TGTAATTCCGCACGAACCAGAAGCCGCCCCCGTGGAACTCGTTTGTGCCGCTTTTGGTGACCACGTTCACCACCGCGGCGGAACTCTTACCGACCTCGGCGCTCATGTTACTGGTCTGCACGGAGAACTCCTCCACGGCGTCCGGGAACGGGTATGGAGCGTTGACGTTGGTGAGGTTATCCTGGTTGTCGCCGCCGTCCAGCGTGAACCGGGTCGTGTTCTGCCGTGACCCGTTGATGGAAAACCGCTGGTTGTCGGCGGGGCTCTTGGCGCCGCCGGTGACGCTGCCGCCGGCGTTCACCGCCCCGGGAACCAGCAGCCCGAGTTGCAGCACGTTGCGGCCGTTCAAGGGCAATTCCAGCACCCGCTTGCCGTCCACGACGTGCTTGATGGTGGCGCTGCTGGTCTCCACCGTCAGGCCCACGGCCTCAACTTGCACGCGGGTGTTCACGTCGCCCACCTCCAGGGTGGCGTCGATTTTGGCGTTGTCGTTTACCTGGAGCACGATTCCGGTCTTCACGAAGGCCTTAAACCCCGGCTGCTGAATGGTGATGTTGTAACTGCCAATGGGGATCAGCGGAAAGCTGTACTGGCCCAACTGGTTTGTGGTGGTTTCCCGGATCTGGTTGCGCTCGACGTGCGTGAGCGTGACTTTCGCGCCGGCGATGGCGCCGCCCTGCGCATCCGTAACGCTGCCGTAAATGCCCGCCGTGCCGGCCTGTTGCGCCAGACACGGGATGCTGAGAAGGAGCCCCGCCAGAACCATGGCCGGGACGATGCTGATTGCGAGGCTAAGTTTGGTTGCCCTCATTTCTTTACACCTCCCAAAGAAGCCTTTTTCGCAGCCCGGCCAAGGGCTGCGCTGACAGCATTTGCGATCTCCTGCACGGCGGATTTTGGCACGCCGGAATACTCGATGCGCCGTTCGGCCCGGGACAGATCATTGCCGGCCAGCAGGATCTGGCCGCTGGCTGCTCCGCTCACGCGCAGAAATGTCCTGGCTGCCGCGGTGCGCGAGCCGCGAATAAAAGCATCCACTACGTTGTTCAGCCACAATACGGGCGAAGGGCCCACCACGGTGTCCGTCCGGAACCCTTCTATGGTGAGATCCTTCACATCGTCGAAAGTCATGGCCGGCCGCAGATCCTCTTTGTCCCAACGCAGTTGCAGGTTGCTCAGCGCGAGCCCTTCGACGTGGCGCACATACAAGCCGAAGGCCGGCAGTGTTCCAAACATCGTGCCTTCCGGATATTTGGCGATGTGTTCGGGCACGTCCAGTCCTTTCGGGTCCTGATTGCCGCCCGCCATCGTGATCATGATATTGGACAGCGCGATCCGGCGCGGCATATGCCCCGGAATGCCGGTCACCGAGCTGGTCATGGTGGCGCCGCGGGCGACGATGTTGCTAATCGAGACGTTTTCCACCAACCCTGGCGTGGGCGGATCCATGCCGCGGCCCCGGTTGCCCAAACGCACGAAGATGGGGGTCTGGACGTCCACCATGGAAATGTTCGAGATGGCCACGCCGTTGATGTGGGCGCCGTCCACCGATTCCAGCGAGATCCCGGAGACCGGCGGGCGGCCCTTATCGCGCGGCATCATGGTGATGTTGCTGACGGTGACGTCCTTGAGGTCCCAGCTCGATTCGGTGCCGAACTTGAAGTTGCTGCAATTGGTCCGGGTGACGCAATTGGTCACCACCAGGTGTTCGACGTTGCGCCTTTGGCCCATCCCCATCGACGGGCTGGCTTTCGGACAGATGGCGTCGTCGAAACAGTCGATGTAACAGTTGGAAATCCG
>JBMFPL010000374.1:1810-3884 GCA_049969115.1 Bryobacteraceae bacterium
CGGACGTAGCGGGAGGCGTCCGGGTCGATCCCGTCGGCATAGCCGTTCAGGATGGTCACACCGTCGATATCCACGTAGTCGCTGCCCCAGAAACTGATCGAATAGTTCGGCGAGTTCTGCACCGTGATGCCGCGGATGGTCACGTACTGGCAATTCTTTATGGCGACGGTCTTGGGGCCGCGGCGCCGCGGGCGGTTCCCGTCTATGACTCCCTGTCCCGTGATGGCGATATGCTGCACGTTGTCCGCCGTCACCAAACCGTAGTGGAAGTAAGTCGTCTCGTTATCGGAGACCGATTTGAACGGCAGCGTCTCGTAGGGATCGAAGTCGGCGTTGTCGGGACTGGCCAGGATCACTGAACCGTTGTCCAGGTGGAGCGTCACGAAACTCTTCAGATGGATCGTGCCGCAAAGGTACCTCCCTGCCGGAACCCAAACCGTTCCACCGCCTTGCGCGGCGGCGGCATCGATGGCCTTCTGTATGGCGGCGGTGTCCTTGGTAACGCCGTCGCCCTTGGCCCCATAATTGCGGACGTTGAAATTAGCAGCCTGAAGCGCAGTCAGAAAAGAGAGTGCGAATACCCCACACCCCCGGAGAAACCAACCCATTGCGATGCCTCCCGCAGAACACCTGATCGCGGATTATAACCGCTTCCAATACAAAATGCAAGACGGATCTTGCGGTAAAATCGAAGCTTGGCGCCAAAAGCTTTCAAGACGGTCCATGACGTGGCCCGGGCGGCGGGCGTGAGCGTGGCCACGATCTCCCGGGTTCTCAACCAGCATCCTAATGTAAGCGCAAAGACGCGCGAGCGCGTGCTGGCCCTCATCCAGCAATCCGGTTTCCGCCCCAACGCCATTGCGCGGCGGCTGGCGCATGGGCGCACCGGCCTGCTCTGCTTCCTGTTGTCGAACCGTGACATTACTCATTCCTTTCATTCGCGGGTGCTCAAGGGGGTGGAAGATTACTGCCAGCAGCAACACCGGCAGGTGATCTTCACGACTTTCGACTACGGGCCGGACGACGCCATGCCCGCCGACACCCTGCCGCGGATCGTGCGCGAGTACCGCGCCATTGACGGCGTGCTGGTGGCCGGCACCAACTACCCGAACCTGCTGCGCTATTTCGCCGAAGCCGATCTGCCCTACGTGCTGTTCGGCAACAACCTGGTGACCGGCGGGCTGGCTTTGCCGCGCAAATTCTCCGTCTGTTTCGACGAGCGGGCCGGCGCGCGCGAGGCCGTGGAATTTTTGGCCGAGCTGGGCCACCGCCATATCACCTTCGTCGGCGACCTCTCCCATCCGTGGTATCAACGCAGGGAGCAGGGCTACCGGGACGCCATGGAAAGCCGCGGACTGCGGCCCGCTTCGCTCGATATCCGGGGCGAGTCCGACTGCACGGAGCTTGGGCGGCGCGCCGTACCGCTGCTGTTGCGCCAATACCCCCGCACTACCGCCATCCTCGCGCAAGACGACGAAACCGCTTGCGGCGTGCTCGAAAACCTGGAAAAAGTCGGGCTCCGCGTGCCGCGGGACATCAGCCTGATGGGCTATGACGATATCGCCGAGATCCGTTACCTGAAGCCGGCGCTCACTACCGTGCGGGTGCCCAAAGCCAGAATCGGCTGGCAGATGGCCGAATCCCTGGCGGCGAGGGTGGCCGGTAAGCCCGTCCGGCTGTCGGTGCCGCTGGCCACCGAGCTGGTGATCCGCGATTCCTGCGCCCGTCCAGCTTCCAGATCGTAACCTGGCTGTAACCGGTTACGAATGTTTTTGACACCCGCCGCGTTTTTGGCATAAGATCATGGGGACAGAATGCCGGCCGCACGAAGCTCGCTATGGCCTGTCCCGGTCCGGCCGGCATGGCGAATTCATTCTTGAAGGAGATATGCAAGATGCCGCACCACAACGTCACCCGCCGCGAGTTCGTCAGCGGAGCTTCCGCCGCTGCCGCCGCGCCATCCACGCTGCGCCGCGCCCAGGCCGGATCCATAACCGGCGCCGCCGCTGTCCCCGCGATCTTACTGAATCTCGCATAATATAGTGTCACCTTTTCGGGGGCCTTGCATCTATAG
>JBMFPL010000375.1:0-3880 GCA_049969115.1 Bryobacteraceae bacterium
GAAATCGGCCAGTACGAGGAATGGAACTGGAACGGCAGCGTGCGCTGGGAGCTGCTCGAGTTCGACTATCATCGCAAGCTCCAGACCTTCGTGCGCGAGCTGAACGCGTTTTACCGCAGCCAGCCCGCGCTGTACCAGGTCGATTATCACTGGTCGGGCTTCGAGTGGATCGATTTCCACGACGTGGATCACTCGGTGATTTCATTCATCCGCCGGGCCGAGGATCCTGAAGACTTCCTGGTATTCTGCTGCAACTTCACGCCCGTGCCGCGCCAGGGTTACCGCTTCGGCGTGCCCGAGGCAGGCTTCTACCGCGAGGTGCTCAATTCCGACGCCGCGCGCTACGGCGGCAGCGACCTGCACAACCGGCCGGGCGTCGAGGCCGAAGCCGTGCCCTGGCACGGGCGCCCCTTCAGCATCGTGGTGACGCTGCCGCCCTTGGCGGTGGTTGTGTTCCAGCCCGACGGGATGGCAACCCCGGCTCAGAGTCCGGCCTGATCCTCCAGGCTGCGCCAGAGGTACCAGGAAGCCACACTGCGGTAAGGCCTCCACGGTTCCGCGAGCCGCTCAACCTCCCGGGGCGGCGGCAACTCCGGGTGACCGTAGGCCTGGCGGACCGCCGCCCGGATCCCAAGATCTCCCGAGGGCAGCACGTCCAGCCGCCGCAGCGCAAAGATCAAGTACATCTGCACCGTCCACATGCCGATGCCTTTGATCGCGGTCAGCCGTCGCATGACTTCTTCGTCCGGAAGCTGCTCCAGCTCGCGCAAATCCAGCGCGCCACTGGCGATGCGCCCCGCCAATTCCCGCAAGTAGTGAACCTTCTGGCGGGAAAGGCCCGCTTGGCGCAGGCGCCACGGCTCCAGCGCCAGTACTCGTTCGGGCGTCAGTTCCCCGTCGCCCGCCACGGCCAGCAGCCGCGCAAAGATCCGCCCCGCCGCCTTCCCGCTGACCTGTTGCAGCACGATCGCCTTGGCCAGCGTTTGGTAATTCGGCGGCGAGTACTCGATCCGGTAAGGCCCGATCCGTTCGATCAGGCCCGCCAGCACGGGGTCACAGCCTTTCAGGTGCCGGATCGCCTTTCGCATAGACGCAATACGGGCAACGCCCTCAGCCGGCGCTGCGTCCATATTTTCAGCAGTAGCACGCCATGAGGGGCGTTTTCCTCGTCGCCGTTTTCGCGCTGGGCCTGGCCAGACCCGATGGCGCCGCCCAGCAGCCCTCGCCGCCCGGCGAGGCCCCGGTCATCACGGTCGAAGTGGATGTGGTCAACGTACTCTGCACCGTACGGGACAGCAACGGGCGGCTGATCCACGATCTCAGCAAAGACGACTTCGAGCTTTACGAAGACGGTCGCCGACAGGAGATCCGCTACTTCAGCCGCGAAAGCGACCTGCCCCTGACGCTGGGGCTGCTGGCGGACGTCAGCCGGAGCCAGGAACGCCTCATCGAGACGGAGAAACGTGCGGCCGCCCAGTTTTTCTCACAGGTGCTCCGCCCCAAGGATCTGGCCTTTCTGATCAGCTTCGGTCCCGACGTACAACTCGAACAGGACCTCACCAATTCAAAGCGCCTTTTGCTGGCCGCGCTCGAGACCCTGCGCGTGCGCGCCGATCCCAGCGGGATGTATCCCGGGCCGGTACCCACCGCGACAAAGCCGCGCGGCACCGTGCTGTTCGATGCCCTCTACCTTGCGGCGAGCGAAAAACTGCGCGGCGAGGTCGGGCGCAAGGCCCTGGTGGTGATCACGGACGGCGTGGACATGGGCAGCAAGGTGCGACTGGCAGACGCCATCGAAGCCGCGCAGAAAGCCGACGCCATCGTGTACAGCGTGTACTTCTTCGACCCCGGAGCTTATCGTGGTTTCTGGTTCAGCCCCAGCGACCGCGACTTGAAAGCCATCTCGGAGCAAACCGGCGGCCGCGTGTTCCGCGCGGGCCGCAACCGCACCCTGGAGGCTATCTTCGACGAGATCCAGCAGGAGCTTCGTAGCCAGTATTCGCTGGGTTATACGCCCACCAACACCGTGCGGGACGGCAAGTTCCGGCGCGTCGAGATCCGCACCCGCCGCAAGGGCCTCCGCGTGCAGGCGCGCTCCGGCTACTACGCCGAACCGCCTGCCACGCGCCCCTGAAGTTCAGGGCATCACCGTGAATGCGTCGCTCGCCGCGCGCAGCCGCCCGGCAGCGTCTTCATCTGCGTAGCAGGCCAGGATCTCGCCGAAATAAATGCGGTGGTAATCGTCCCGCGGGTAGTATTCATCCGCGATGGCCTGGGCCAGCGTGGCGGGCGCCAGGTCGTTGCGGTGAACCGTGCGGCACTCGTAGTGCACCACGCACTCCTGGATGATGGGCGAGCGGACCTGCCGCGCGGGCGCCGGCGTCAGGTTCATTTCACGGAACTTGTCGTGCTCCCGGCCCGAGACTTTGCCGCAGTGCGCCGCCGCGGCCGCCAGCTCGCGCGGCGGAACGTTCACCGTGAAGTCCGGGTTCTCCTCCAGGCGGCTGAAGCTGAAACGCGACGGCCGCACGAGCACGATGAAGACCGGTCGCCCCCAGATCGAGCCGATCGTTCCCCAGCCGATGGTCATCACGTTGGGCTTGCCCGTGCGATCCGCCGTCACCAGCAGCAAGCCGTCTTCCCGCATCCTTTGAATGGTCTCTTTGAACAAGTCCCCGTAATGAACGTTCACTTTCGCCATTTCGTTCACCTCGATCCGAACCTCGCCGCTTGGCTTTCACTCGCGCTGCCGGCCCGCCGCATCGCCAGCCTGAGATCTTGCGGCCAGGGCCGCGCGCCGCAGGATCATGTAGCTGCGTAGGGCGTCCTCGAGCGGGGGCATGGGTGCCAGTCCCAGCCGCTCGACCTTGGCGTTGGAAAGCGCGGAAAACTTGGGCCGCCGCGCCGCCGTACGGTACTCGCGCTCGTTGGTCGGCCGCACCTCGACTTGAATCCCGGCGGCGCGGAAAATCATTCGCGCCCACTCGAACCACGATATGGGCGTGCCGCCGCCAATGTGGAACAGTCCAGTCAGATCGCGCTCCACCAAGTCCACAGAACGGGCGGCGAGCGCCGGCGCGTAGGTGGGAGAGGCCACGTGATCCTCGACCACCCGGATCGGTTTGCCTTCTTGCGCCAGCCGCAGCATCAGCTCGACAAAGTTGCCGCGAGCAGTGTGCAGGCCGCCCGGGCCGTAGACGCCCGAGGTGCGAATGATGATCCAGCGATCCAGGTACGCCTGCGCGTACAGCTCACCCGCCAGTTTGGAGACCCCGTAGGCGCCCAACGGGTGGGGTCGATCCTCTTCGGTGTAAGGGCGCCCGGCCTGCCCGTCGAACACGTAATCGGTCGAGTAATGAACCAGCAGGGCACCCGTCTGCCGGCAGGCCAGCGCGATGTTGCGCACTGCGAGCGCGTTCACCGCATAGGCCGCTTCCGGCTCTTCCTCCGCCACATCCACCTGGTTGTAAGCCGCGGCGTTGAAGACCACTTCGGGGTCAAGCGCGGAAATTCGCTGTTCGACCGCTTTGCGGTCGGTGATGTCCAGCTCCAGGCGGTCGAATCCCCAGACCCGCCCTCCACGCCGCTCGAGCTCTCTCACCAGCTCGGCGCCGAGCTGGCCAAGGCTGCCCAACACCAGCGCGCGCGCAATCTTCACAGGCACAGCATACCGCGAAGCGGGAAGCTGGTAGGCGGGGCCCGCGTGGGCGACGCGCCAGCTCGCCGCTGTCGGGAGGCCACGGTTCGGCGTCAACCGGCAGCCCGATCGCCACCGCTCCCGTGATGCCGCGGCAGAACCAAACCCGCTCACTGGCCGCGCCGGATTGCCATAGTCCCACCGCAGGCCGTCCAGCCCGAAGGGATCGAAACTGTGTTGCAG
>JBMFPL010000376.1:0-3880 GCA_049969115.1 Bryobacteraceae bacterium
CCCGAAGAGCCCCCCTCGCCGGCGCGCATCGGGCCGAACGGCGTTTGCTTACCCGCGTTCCGATCCACGTACCACCACCACTGCCCGTTCTCGAGCTTCCATAGCGAGGTCAGCGGGGCTTTCACGGGGATCCGGCCGATCCCGGGCGCCATGAAGTCCGTGTCCACTGCCACCACCACACGTGCCCGGGTGAAATTGTCGCTGTACACGATGCGCACGATCTCGAAACCGCGGTAACGCGGCTTTTCGGCGGCGAAGAAAGCGTCCTTGCTATCTTCTGCCACCACCTGATCGGCCTGCCGGAACTTGCCCTCCACATGGCACTGGTAGAAGAACTTGACCCGCTCGCGCAGCGCCTGATCCACCTCCGGCGGAGCTTTCTCGAACAGCTCTGCCGCCGTCTGCGCCTGCGCGCACAGCGCCGCCGTCAGGGCTACGAGCAAACCGCCTCTCATGCCGAATCCATTCTATCGCCTGCCGCGGGCCTCACTGAACCAGCGCCACGGGCCGGAGCGCATGGGTCGCGTTGCCCACTGGCCTGCGCCCGTCCAGCTCCCCCAGCCGCCTGAGCAGCTCCCTGAAAGCGGGTGAACCCTCGGGCTCCAGCGCGACGCGGGTGACCCCGCCCGCGGGCTGCTCTTTTTCGTCCACGCGCCGCCCGTAGCCCTGATCCCACCAGAGGGTGGACTCGATCGCATACTTGGCGATGATGTCCAGAAGCGCGCTGACGTTGATCGCCTCCTGCTTGCTGAAGCTGCGCGTCTCCCCGTTGAACGTCATCGTCGCCTTGTCCATGTTGATCAAGTAGGTGTCCGTGCTCAACGGCTTGTACGCGCCGGTCTTCTGATCGCGCTCACCCCGGGAAATCACCCAGGTCAGCTCGCGCTTGACGGAATTCCAGGTGACCGACTCCAACCGGCGCGGGGCGCGGCTCGGCTTTGCCTCCGGCGCCCTCTCCTGCGCGCATCCCAGCGCGGAAAGAGCCGCCAGCACCACCACGCGGCCCAACACAAACTTGGGGGTTCTTGACATCTTACTTCCATCATGAACCCGGCCGCGATCACGGTCAACCGGCGCCGGTCGCCGGTTCTGTTTCTGCTACGCTGGCCACTGCACGATGGCAGGCAAAATCAAACCAGCGACTCTGCTTCTGCTCTCCGTCACCCTGCTCGCTCCCGCACAGAACCGCCGGGAACGCATCGCGCGCGCCGTCGAGGCCATGCGCGAATCCCTCATCGCCCAGCGCCGCGACTTCCATATGCACCCCGAGCTTTCCAACCGGGAGGAGCGCACCGCGCGGGTCAACGCCCAAAAACTGCGCTCGCTCAGCCTGGACGACATGCGCACCGGTGTCAGCCAGTACGGCATCGTCGCCCTGCTCAAAGGCGCCCGTCCGGGCCCCGTCGTCGCCCTCCGCGCCGACATGGACGCCCTCCCCATCCAGGAAACCCTCGACGTCCCGTACCGCTCCCAGAAGCCGGGCGTCAAGCATGCCTGCGGGCACGACGTCCACATGACCGTGGTCCTCGGCGTCGCCGAACTGCTCAGCCGCATGCGCGACGAGCTGCCGGGCGCAGTCAAGTTCATTTTCCAGCCGGCCGAGGAAGGCGCACCCGACGGCGAGGACTCCGGCGCCGACCGCATGATCCGCGAGGGTGCCCTCGAAAATCCTCGCCCCTCCGCTATCTTCGCCTTTCACGTGGATCCTACCCTCGAGGTGGGCAGGATCGGCTACGTCGCCGGGCCGGCCCTGGCCTCCTCGGACACGTTCCTTATCCGCGTCCTCGGCTGGCAATCGCATGCCGCCTGGCCTCACCAAGGCATCGACCCCATCGCAGTCGCCGCCGAATGCATCCTCGCCCTACAGACCGTCCGCAGCCGACGGCTCGATCCTCTCGAACCTATGGTCTTGACTATCGGCGCCATCCAGGGCGGCAACCGCAGCAACATCCTCGCGGACGAAGTGCTGATGCGAGGAACCCTGCGCACACACAACGAGACCATCCGGGATCGAACCATGTCCCTGGTCCGCGACATCGTCACCGGCGTCGCCGCGGCGCACGGCGCCCAGGCGGAAGACTCCTGGTCGGCGCGCTCCGTGCCGCCCACGGTCAACGATCCCGCCCTTGTGGAAGCCTCGCTGCCCTCGCTCCGGCTGACCTTGGGCGAGGCCAATCTGGTCGCCTCGCGCCCGGTTATGGGGGCCGAGGACTTCGCCTTCTAACAGAAACAGATCCCCGGGGTCATGTTCTGGCTGGGCGTCGCCAACGACGCACGCGGTATCCGCGCCTCCCTTCACAGCCTAGAATTCGATGTGGACGAAGAGTGCCTTGTCGTGGGCGTGAAGGCCATGACAAACCTTCTGTTAGACTACCTTGAATCCCGCCGCGCCCGTTGAAGACCACGATCCCGTCCTTGCGGGAGGCGAGGTGCGGGTGGAACCCGAGAGGCACGGAGCTGGCGCTGAGCCCGGCTGGGTCTACCGGGCCATTCTCCCGTTCATCCAACCCGGGGACGTCGCGGCAAAGCGAGGGTGCCCAGACCGCACACGGTCAGCAGCAGACTGTCCGCCCCCGGCGCTTTCCCGTCTTGTGCGCGGGATCGGTGCTCAGAACTCCACCCGCGAGCTGAACTGCACGGCGCGCGGCGCGTTCGCCTGCCCGCTGATGCGGCCAAAAGCGGCCGAGGTGATGTTGATATTAGGCGCCGAGAACATCACCCAGTTGGGCAGGTTGAACGCATCGGCCTGCACGCTGAGCTTGAGCGACTCGCCCAGCCGGAACTCCCGCCTCAAGCTCAGGTCAATATTCTTCTGGGCAGGATTGCGCAGCCCGTAGGCCATGGTCCGCGGCGTGGTCCCGAACGTGAACGCCGCCGGGTTCTGGAAGGCATTGCGGTCTAGAAAGGCAGGCGGGTTGGGACCCAGCAGGTCGCCGCTCCCGTAAGAACCGTTGATGCGAACCGGGCCGCTGAAGTTCGGGTTGTAATCCGCGTAGCAGGAGCCCGCATTGGGCAGGTTGCAACTGGCACCCACCGAACCGATGCCCGTCCCGTCACGATAGGTGAAGATCCCGGAAACGCGCCACCCCTGCACCACCGCCCGCGCCCATGACCGCTCGCGGACACTGCTCAGATTGGCGAAGGGCAACTTATAAACGAACATCACGTTGAGAATGTGCGGGCTGGCGGTCATCCGCGCCTTGTCCTTGAAGTAGCCGTTCCGGTAACCGGTATCGTCGAACCCCTTGCCGTAGCTGTAATTGAGGTTGACAATCAAGCCCTGCGAGAGTCGCTTGTCCACGGTGATCTGCAGCGAGTTGTAATTGGAATTGCCCACCATCGGCCAGAGGTCGGTCACCCCGGCATACTGCGGGAATGGCCGCAGCATCTGGGAGATGGCGCCGGTGAAATTGGGATAGGGCAATCCGATCTCGGGGAATATCGCTTGGGCCGCGGCCACGTTAGCCGGCGTGGCGCCCGAGCGCAAAAGATTACCCAAGGCCAGATACTTGGGTGGAATGTGACCCGACCACATGCCGCGTGGCCCGCCGTCCAGATAGTGACCGTTGTTGCCCACATAATGGACACCCAGCGTCAGCTCAGCCGGCAGCGAGCGCTGCAAGCCAAAGCTCCAGAACTGGTAGCGCGGCGGATGCCCGCCGATCAGCGGATCGCCGTAAGTGACCGAACCGCCCTGCGGCTTGCCCACATAGTAGCCCGTGTTCAACGTGGGATCAAAGAACGGCGCCTTCTGGTACGGCGGTACCCCGTCGTCCCAGTCAAAGGCCGGGCTGATGCCGCCGTCCAGGCTGGTGAAGGTAGCCTGAGCCGAATAGCCTAGCAGCCCAGTGCCGGTCCTGCCCCCTCCGCGGCCTCCCAC
>JBMFPL010000377.1:0-3879 GCA_049969115.1 Bryobacteraceae bacterium
CAGGCCAGCGACGAGGGCGTCGAGGAAGATTTCGTCACCGAACCCGAGAGTAACCTCGACTGCACAGCGACCGGCCAGGTAGTTACTTCCCTGAAAGGCGAAACCGTATCATCGTTGAACCGCGCCCTGGCGGAAAAGATCTACCCCGAGCGGGCCGCGATCAGGATTCGCGATGCCGAAGGCCTGCGACGGCTGGTGCGGGCCAGGCTCGGGATCGGGGAGATTCCCGCAAGTCCCGCCGTTTCGCGCTACGGTGAGATCGGCCGTGACGGCTACCGGATCGAAAGGATCGCCCTCCACACGGAGCCGGGCATCACGGTTCCCGCGTTGGTATTCGTGCCCGCAGCCGCGCCGCGCCCGCTGCCCGCCGTCATTTACATCCATCCGGGAGGCAAGGCGGCCGCTGCCGCTCGCGGAGGCGATCTGGAAGCGCTGGCGCAGGCAGGCTGGCTGGTGATGGCGCCCGATCTGCGCGGCTGGGGAGAGAGCGGTCCGGTTCGCGGCAGCGCAGGCTACACCGGCATGTGGCAGACGGCGATGCGCGCTGTTCTGGTTGGCAAGACGCTGCTCGGCATGCAGGTGTACGACCTCCTGGCGTGCTTTCACTACCTGGCCTCGCGACCCGATGCTGACGGGGGGCGCGTGGGCGTGATGGGCAGGGGCAACGGCGGCGTCGTTGCGCTGATCGCCACGGCGCTGGAGCCGCGCATCGCGCGGGTCGCGCTGGAAGGTTCAGTGGTTTCTTACATGGATATCGTGCGTGCGCCGCTGCACGAAAACACGATCGAGCTGATCGTGCCCGGAGTGCTGCGCGAGTTCGATCTGCCCGACTTGGCGCCTGCGGTTGCGCCGCGGCCGCTGTGGCTGGTCTCTCCGCGGACGCCCTGGGGCACGAGCCTCAATCCCAAGAGGGCGGCCGCCGAATACGGCGCTGCCGGGCCTGCCTTGCGAGTGACGGTGAGGCCCGAGGGCTGGAGCCTGTCGCAGGTTTACAGGGATTGGCTGAAGTGAGTGGTTCCAGCCGTAGGGCGCGTAACTGTGCGTTTTGGGCCGCGGTGGCCATGGCTCTTGCTTTCGGCAGCCAGGCCCTGACGGTGTGGGCCAATTATGGCGGCAACTGGACGGGCCTGTTCTGCACCGGCTCGCGTTTGCCCATCCCGCCGGCTCTCAGCAGCGAGCGCATCTATGTTTTTCAGGACTCGGAGGGCTACGACGGGCAGTTCTACCACTACATCGCGCATGACCCGTTCTTGCAGCACGGCTTCGCGCGTCATATAGACGCGCCCCGCCTGCGCTACCGCAGGATTCTGGTGCCGCTGCTGGCCTGGCTGTTCGGCGGCTTCGGCCGGTGGGTGCACGCAGCTTATATCGCTGTCAACCTCGCTTTTGTCTTCGCAGGCGGTTACTGGCTGGCGCGCTGCTTCGAGTTCCGTGGCATGCACCCGGCATGGGGCCTGAGCATCCTGGCCATTCCTGGCGTGGTGATCTCGCTGGACAGGCTGGTGCTGGACGGGGCGCTCTCCGCGCTTACCGCGGGCTTCGTCTGGTACCGGCTCGCCGGTCCCCCGCCGATGCTGTTTGCTGTGGTGGCGGCAGCTCCGCTGGTGCGCGAGACCGGTCTGTTGCTGACCGGCGCTGCGGTGCTCGAAGCGCTGGGGCGGAGCCGGTGGCGCAGCGCGGTTCAGTACGCCGCCAGCGCCTTGCCCGCGCTGGGCTGGTTTGCGTACGTGCAGGCGCACACCAGTGCACCAGGCGGTGGCCCGCGCTTGCTCGCGCTTCCCCTGATGGGGATTTACCAGCGGCTGTTTCTCCCTTCGGGCTACCACTGGCACGCAGCGGCGTCTGCGCTGGCGCAGGCTCTGGATTGGGTCGCCACGGCGGGTGCGCTGCTGGTCACCGCGCTTGCCTTGCGCGGCCTGGCGCTTCGGCGTGACGCGCTCGCTTTCGCGCTGGCCCTCTATGGTCTGCTGCTGCTCATGCTGCGCCTTGAGTTTTGGCTCGATGCGTACTCTTACGGGCGCATGATCTCGCCCGTGCTGGTCCTGCTGCTGGCCGCGGATTGGAACATGGACCTGCGATGGCCGCTCGCGGGCGCCGCGCTCATGCTGCCTCGCATCGGCTTGCAATTGGGCTGGCAGCTTCTGGGTGTTCTTCGCCGCATCGCCGGCTGACTTACCATAGAAGGTTCCCTTCCGATGCGGAACTGGCGTGTCATCTATGCCGCCGTGGCGCTCACCACGATGGCCTCGTTGCTTCTGGAGCTTTCGCTGACGCGGATTTTTTCCGTCATTTTTTATTATCACCTGGCGTTTCTGGCCATCTCGATCGCGCTGTTCGGCCTGGGCGCTGGCGGGGTTTTCTCCTGCGCGTTGCGACGGCGGGCCGATTTCGGGACACTCAGCCTCCTGGCTTCGGGGGCTGCGGTCTCGGTGGCAGGCGCGCTGGCCTGGCTGCTGACGCGGCGCGAGCCTGGCGGCTGGGAGCTGGCCGCGGTCTACTTCCTCTGCGCGCTGCCGTTTTTCTTCGCGGGCGCGGTGGTTTCGCTGGCCATCAGCGAGACCATCGAGCGCGTGAACTACGTCTATTTCGCGGATCTGGCGGGGGCGGCCGCCGGATGCCTGTTGCTGATCCCGCTGCTCGACCTGGCGGGCGGCCCGAACACGGTGCTGGCTGCGGCGCTGCTGTTCGCGGCGGCGGCCTGGTTGTGGAGCAGCCTTTCGGTGCGCGCTTCGCCGCGGCGCCTGGGCGCGGCGGTGGCCCTCGCTTCCGTAATTCTGCTGGCCGGCAACTGGCGATGGAAGTGGCTCGACGTCCGCCATGCCAAGGGCCGGGAACTGGCCCGCCAGCAGGAGCGTTTCGTTCAGTGGAACAGTTTTTCCCGTGTTGCGTTGGCCGGCGACCGCTGCTCCGCCATGATCTACATTGATGCCGACGCTTCTACCGGCATTCCCTGCTTTGACTTCGACCGCTTGAGCGAGGCCGAGCGGAGCGAGGCGTTGAAGCTGGGGCCAAGCCTTCCTTACCTGCTGCGCCCGCGCGCCAAGACCCTGATCCTGGGTGCCGGGGGCGGATGGGACGTGGCCCGAGCCTTGGCTTCGGGGAGCCGCGACGTCACCGCCGTGGAGATCAACCCCATCATCGCCGACACGATCATGCGGCGGCGCTTCGCACACTACAGCTCGGGATTGTATTGGAGGCCCGAGGTGCGGCTGTTCATCGAGGACGCGCGCACCTTTGTGCGCCGCAGCGAGGAACGCTACCAGGTCATCCAGGCGACCCTGGTGGACACCTGGGCGGCAACCGCGGCCGGCGCATACGCGCTCTCCGAGAACAACCTGTACACGGTGGAGGCATTTCAGGAGTATCTCGAGCACCTCACGGAGGATGGTGTGCTGGCGTTCACGCGCTGGGGCGTGCGCCCGCCGCGGGAATCGCTGCGCGTGGTCTCGCTGGCCGCTGCGGCGCTGGAGCGGCTGGGCGAGCGCGAGCCCTGGCGGCACGTCGCCGTCTTCCGCGAAGGCGCCGAGGAGCTACTGGCCGGTTGGGGCGTGCTGGATCACATCCTGGTGGCGCGCCGTGCTCTGAGGCCGCAGGATCTGGCCCGACTGCGTGCGAGCGCCCGTGAGCGCGGCCTATGGCCAGCCTACCTGCCTGATGAGGAAATTCCTGGGGCCTTTACTGAGATGCTGCGAGCCCGCGATCGGGGCGCGTTCTTCCGGAGCTACCCGTTCGATGTATCGCCCGTCACTGACAACCGACCGTTTTTCTTCTACACCGTGCAGCCGCGCGACGTGTGGAACTTTTTGAGTCGCATCGGCCGGGCCAGCGCCGACTACCAGGTCAACCGCGCGGTGCCGCTATTGTTCACGCTGCTGGGCG
>JBMFPL010000378.1:0-3876 GCA_049969115.1 Bryobacteraceae bacterium
ACACAGGATCGAGCTCACCGCCGGCGGCCAGGTGGTCGTTGACCATGTCGAAGACGAATTCCCAATCCGCCTGGTCGAACGGCTTGCGCATCTCCCTGATGAAGCGCAGGAACGCGCCTTCGTCGGCGCCCCAGCGGCCGCCCATGCCCAGGATGGTGAGCAGGTCCCATACTTCCAGAGGGTGCACTTGCATGGGGGTGGCGGTGAGCAGCAGCAGGCCGGCGTACTTGTCCTGTGCCTTCAAGTCGCTGAGCAGCCCCAACAGCCGGTTGGGCCGGTAGGCCGGCTGCAGGAAGTCCTTGCGCCGGGCGTGATGCGCCTCGTCCACCACCAGCAGGTCCCACGGCCGGGCCGCCAGGATCTCCTGGCGCCGGTCGCCGCGCTTGGCAAGCTGGCTGCTGGCGAGCAACAGGTCGCAGGCATCCCACAGGTTTGCGCCGTCCGCCAGCGGCAATGGCCGGTCATGGATATCGAGGAGCCTGCCGTCCTCGTAGCGCGGGATTTCCAGGGCGAACTTCTCGTAGAGCTCCTCTTGCCACTGGTTGAGGACCGATCTGGGCGCCAGGATCAGGCAGCGCTTGGCCCGGCCGGAGATGAACAGTTGACGGATCACCAGGCCGGCCTCGATGGTCTTGCCCAGGCCGACCTCATCGCACAGCAGCGCCCGGCACGGAAAGTCGGCCAGGAGATCGTTGGCCACGCGCGCCTGATGGGGCCAGGGGACGATGGCGGCGGTGACGGCGCCCAGGCCGGCCGCGTTGGGCAGGTAGGGCGCGTCAGCCAGGAATTGGAACAGGATGCGTTCACGGGTTACGAGTTGCGGGTTGGGAGGTTCGGCAATGGATCGGCGGGCTTCAGGTATTGGTTCCAGCGGGTCGCGCTCCGGCGCGTGGGGTGGGCGGAAGACCAGCAGCCGGTCGCGGACGGCAGCGGGGATGTCCAGCGCGATCCAGTCAGATTCCTGGCCGTTCCAGAGCCGCTCGAAGTTCGTGGCGACCTGCGCCAGGTAAGCCCGGGTCGCATCCCAGGAAAAGTACACGGAGAAGGCTTCGTAGTTCTTGCGCCAGGCGGTCTCCGACTCGTTGATGCTGCCGGAAAAGGCGATCCGATCGCCGACGGCATCGGTGAAGAGGCCGGTCTTGGGGTGGTAGTAGTCCTGGGCCAGGTGCGCCGGGATCGGCGCGCCGTGGGCGTCGCGCGGCAACACGACACGGATCTCCAGCGTGCCCTCGGCCACCATCCAGGCCAGCACTTCGAGTCGCCGGCGCAATAGGGCGTCCGTCGGGTCGGGGAAGCGCTCCAACAACCGCGCCGTGATCCGTTCGCGCAGATCGTGGCCCTTGCGGATCGCCTCGACATCCCCTTCGTCCAGCGCCGCGCCGACCAGCAGCCGCATGTGGCCGCCGTTACGGATCAGCCGCGCGACGCCGGCCGCGGCGACCGCCAGCGCGCCGGAGCTGAAGAAGCCCGCGCTGCGGTCGTAGCGCACGCTGGCCGAGAGCGCCGGGATGTAGAAGTTGGCCAGCGGGTCGTCGGCCGGGCCGTAGTAGATGCGGAAGGGGTGATCGCGCAGGTTCATGGGCATCGGTTACGGGTTGCGAGTTACGGGTTGCGGGTTACGGGTGGCGGGTTGCGGGTTACGGGTTGCGAGTTACGGGTTGCGAGTTGCAGGCTCGCTGAACCATCTCTGTAAGGCATGAATCAGGCGGAGGAAGGCCGGCTCCGTGTGTCCTTTTAAGCTGACGGAACGCGCCAGGTCTCCGTAGATCGCCGACGAGCGCGGCTTGCGCACCTCTCGCAATGCAGCCTCCAGGGCTGCTTTGGGCTGCGCAGGTTTTGTTTCTTCTGGCGGCCAGTAACCTCTGTCCGCCAGCCACTCACGTAAAGGCGGCGTCCGATCAGTCCAGCCGAGACTACGCGCCACATGCGGCGAATCAGTCCAGGCCCAGACCTCAAGTTCTGGCGCCAGCACTACCACTTCTGTTCGACCAGGCCAGCCGGCGTTTTCCAGGCGCGTTTTCACTTCGTCCGCCAACGTCTCGGCCGGCGTTGATTCGCGTCCGCATCCTTCGTGATCGAACAAGACCAGGGCGTAGCGATAGGCGCTGCTGAACGGCCGCAGGAAATCGTCGGCGCTGGTCAGGCAGCCCGGGTCACGCCGGGGATGCACGAAGATATCGAACGAAATGGAGCGGATGCCAAGCGATTGCGGCCGGTCGAGCAGGCCCGCCATCACCGCTTCCATATTTTTGTCCGCGACAAGAAGGATGAGGTCCTTGCGCGTGGCTGCGGCCGCCCTGGTCATCCCAACACCCCGCTGGCAAAGAGGGTCCCCAGGTCCGTTTCCCCGCGCCATTCGCGTAAGCGCGGATGTTGCGAGCCGAGTACGATGTCGGTGGCGCCCTGCGCTGTCCTGTCGAAGCACAACACCTGGTCGGGTTCGGTCAGGCTCAAGATGACCGGCGAATGGGTCGCCAGCAGGACCTGAGCGCCGTACACGGAAGACAGCGATTGCAGCACCGTTTCCACCGCGCGCGGGTGGATGCCGTTTTCCGGTTCTTCGATCAGATAGACTCCCTCCAGGTCTGGCAAGTAGGCCAGGATGGTGAGCGCCAACATGCGCAACGTGCCGTCCGATACCAGCCACGAAGGGGCTTGCAGGCCGGTCGCATAGTCCAGCACCAGGTAACGATGGCGGTCTTCCGGTCGTTCGACGGTGCGGATGTCTTGCAGGTCGGGCAGGGCTGTCTGCACGTGCGCGATCCATTCCTGCAGGCGCTCCGGCGCGCGTTCGTGCAGATCGTTGACCACCCACGGCAGGTTGGAGCCGTCCGGCTGAAAATGCCGGGGGCTGCCGGGCCGGCTGGGCCGGCGCAGCGCCTCGCTGTTCAACATCAGCCGTTGAATGCCATCCAGGAGCGAACGCCGAAACCAGATGGAGACCGGGAACTTCTCTTCGTCTTCTGGCAGGTTCGCCAGGGCCGAACGCCGTGGGCCCAGGCGGAACAGGTTGTTCCAGTCGGAGGTCTCGGAGCGGAAGTAGTCGTTGCCCGATTCGGCGACTTTGTTCAACACGCGGCGCCAGCCCGGCGGCGTCCGCTTGCGCGCCGGGGTCACGACGGACTCGGGGGCGGGCACATCCTCGGGGAACAGGGCGCGTTGCATGGTGCGGCCGCTTTCCTCCGCCGCAGGTTCCGATTTCAGCCACAGCTCCTCCGCCAGCAGGCTGATCTCGCCCGTGCCGGAATGCAGCCCCACGCGCACTTCGTAGCGGACGTGCGAATAGTGGCCATTTCGCCGCAGACGCAGCGCCTCAGGAATGGCGGATTCCACGGCCAGTTCAAAAGCCTCGCCGTGTCGCATCCAGCACAGGTCGCGCAGGTCGGGCGCGCGAACGGCGACTGCGGCGGCAACCCCTTCTTTCTCGCGCACCAGATCGGCCAGGAAGGCGATCACGTCGAGGAAGGTGGACTTGCCGCTGGCGTTGGGGCCGATCAACACCTGAAACGGGGCCAGGTCCTGGCGCACGTAGCGCAAGCAACGGTAGGAGAGCGCTTCAACCCGTGCGATCATGGTTCAGTCCTTTCGCCGAGCGCCTTCTGAGCATTACCAATCAAAACAAAATGATATCACAATCGGCTGGACAACGCCAGAAATCCGGTGATAATACTAACTGTAGTATGTATCTGGAACAGGAGCTCACTATGGATCGGATTATCGGCGTCACCGATCTGCAGCGCAACTTTCGAGCGATCTTCGATGAAGTCGCCCGGAAACATATTCCGTACATCCTCACGCGCGGCAGTCATCCCGAAGTCGTCATGATCCCCTACGACCAGTATCTGCGCTTTGCCGGGCTGGCCGAAAGCGGCGTTC
>JBMFPL010000379.1:0-3871 GCA_049969115.1 Bryobacteraceae bacterium
CTCTGCTACGCGCCTTCCAGTCCCGCAGGCGGCGCCGGCATGTGGCCCGACGCGCTGGCGCCCCTGACCGATCCTTTCGGTATGACGGCTGAATTCCGGCGCGCGGTGCGCAACCGGCCCCTGTGGGTGGACATCTTCGTGCCCGCCAGCGCCGCTCCCGGCGAGTACTCGGGCAGCCTGCGCGTGACCCACCACGCCAAGCCGGTGGCTGAAATCAAGGTCCGGCTGAAAGTTCACGACTTCGCGCTGCCGGAAGAAACACACCTGATAACTTACATGGGGCTGTCGGGTCGGCGCATCGCCCGTTTCCACGAAGTGAAAGAGGGAACCGAGGAGGCCAAGCGGCTGCTCATGCGATACCACGAGTTTCTTTACGCCAATCGCATGGAGCCGTGGTTCAACGAGCTGCTGGGGCCGGAAATCGAGCGCCGCGGCGAGCAACTGGCGGTAAGTTTCGATCGCGTCGCTTACGAGCAGTACTTAAAGGTCTGGAAGACGAAGCGCGTGGTACTGGAGACCGCGCCCGCCCGCCTGCGACGCCTCCTGCGGGGCGAGCCTTTCTCGCAGACTTTCAATCACGAGGTCAAATCCTACCTCGCGCAGGTCGCCGCCTGGTTCCGGGCCAACGGCTGGCTCGATCGCCTGGTCTTCAACAGCCCTATTGACGAGCCCAACACCGCGGAAGCCTACGAGGAAACGCGGCGCTGGGCGCGCCTGGTGCGCGAAGCCGCCCCCGGCGTACCTTTTCTGGTCACCGAAGCGCCCGTGCCCGACCGCCCCGAGTGGGGACCGCTGACCGGTTTCGCCACCCACTTCTCGGTCCATGGCAACGCCTTGAACCGGCCCGACGTGCGGCAGGCGATCGCGGTCGAGCGGAAAAAGGGCGGAGAGATCACCTGGTATATCTCCTGCGATCAGAAGTACCCGCAGCCGAATTACTTCATAGACGCCCCGGCTATGGATCCCGTGATGGTCCCCTGGATTAGCTGGAAGTTAGGCCTGGACGGCATCCTTTATTGGGCGCTCGATTTCTGGTCCCAGACCGTTGACCCCTGGCTCAACCCGGTCACTTACTTGAGCGGTTACTTTTGCAGCGGCGGCTGGGTCCTCAATGGCGAGGGATCGCTGCTTTACCCGGGTTCCCGCACCCGCCGTTACACCGGCCAGCAAAACGTGGACGGCCCGGTTTCCTCCATCCGCTTCGAATTGCTGCGCGAGGGAATCGAGGATTACGAATGCCTGTGGATGCTGGCCGGCCTGGGCGACAGGGAATTGGCCGACCGCGCCGCCGCTCGCCTGGTCCGGAGCGTGCGCGAGTTCTCGCGCGATCCGGCCGCGCTGCTCCAGGCGCGGGCGGAAATCGCCTCGCGTCTCGAGCAGCTCAGCCGCCGCGCCGCCGCTCGCCCGTTGCGCTAGACTGGACTGGCCATGCCTGACCGCAGACGTTTCTTGCAAACCGCCGCCGGTCTCCCCCTGGTCGGGGGAGTCTTCCGCTCGCTCGCCTACAGCCGCCCTGCCCGGCGCGATTACTTCCGCGAACTCGGCGTTCGCACCTTCATCAACGCCGCGGGCACTTACACCGTCCTTACCGCTTCCTTGATGCCTCCCGAAGTCAAACAGGCCTGGGAATACGCCTCCGACAAGTACTGCTCGCTCATCGAGCTGCACGACGCCGTGGGCCGCCGCATCGCCGAGCTGATCGGCTGCGAGGCGGCCATGGTCACCGCCGGGGCCGCTTCCGCTCTCACTCTGGGCACCGCCGCCTGCATTACCGGCAAGAATCCCGATTTCATTCGCCGCCTGCCCGACACCACCGGCATGAAGAACGAGGTCATCATCCAGCGCTCGCATCGCTTCGGCTACGATCACGCGGTGCGCAACTGCGGCGTGCGCCTGATCGAAGTAGAGACGGCCGAGGAATTGGAGCGCGCCATCAACCAGCGCACCGCCATGATGCTGTTTTTGAACTACGCCGATCCGGTGGGCAAGATTAAGGCTGCGGAATTCGCTCAGCTCGGCCGCAAGCACAACATCCCTACTTTCAACGATTGCGCTGCCGACGTGCCCCCGGTGGAAAACCTTTCGAAATATCTCAAGATGGGTTTCGACCTGGTGACTTTCTCGGGCGGCAAGGGGCTGCGCGGGCCACAGAGCGCCGGCCTGTTGCTCGGGCGCAAGGATCTGATCGAAGCCGCCCGCCTCAACGCCTCGCCCTACGCTGACACCATCGGGCGCGGCATGAAAGTCAACAAGGAAGAAATCCTCGCCATGATGGTGGCCGTCGAGCTTTACCTGAAGCGCGACCACGCGGTCGAGTGGCGCCAGTGGGAGCGGCGCGTGGAACTGATCGCCGACTACGCCTCCTCGGTGCCCGGCGTCACCACCGAAGTCTGGGTTCCCGAAATCGCCAACCACGTGCCGCACCTGAGAATCCGCTGGGACCAGTCGCGGGTCAAGATCAGCGTTGCCGAAGTCGTCAAGCGGCTGCGCGAGGGCGAGCCTTCCATCGAGGTGGTACCCGGCAGCCATGACCAGCTCGTGGTGGGCGTGTGGATGATGCAGCCGGGCGAGGAGCGGATCGTAGCGCGCCGCATCCGCGAAATCCTGCGCAGTGCGAGCTGAGGGCTATAATGGTTTTCGATTGCGCCCGTAGCTCAGCCGGATAGAGCGGCTGGCTTCGAACCAGCAGGCCGGGGGTTCGAGTCCCTCCGGGCGCGCCACGTGGTCCGATCCTTCCCGTTGGCGGTTGTTGCCGGCGCCATCGCCGCGGGAATGTTCTGGCTGGCAGGCCCGGGTCTGGACGCACAGGGCGCCTGGCGTATGGCGACCCAAGCAGACCCTTGCGTAGCGCAGTCGGAGGGCGTATCCTTCATAAGACAGGCAACCGGAGGTTGCAAGATGCGCAGGTCTTGGTTCGCAATCCTGATCGCGCTGATCCTGGGCGCGGCCGCTTCGGGCGCGGCCGAGTTCTGGGAAAAGAAGAAGTACTCGGAGTGGACCGACAAAGAGGTCCGCAAGATGCTGAACGACTCACCGTGGGCGCGCCCGGTGGAGATCCGGCTCGCCGCCATGGGTGGCCCGGCCGCTGGCGGTGGGGGCCGGCGACGCGGAGGCGGAGGGGGCGGCGGCTTTTCTGACGCTTCGGTAGGGAGCGGCATGGGAGGCGCCGACGAAACCATGGGCGGCGGCATGGGGCGCGGGGGCGGCGGCATGGCCATGCCCGATGCTGTGCCCACCATCACCGTCTACGTCCGTTGGCGCACGGCGCTCCCGGTCAAGCAGGCCCTGGTTCGCGCTCGCTTTGGCGATGAAGCGGGAACTTCACCCGAAGCCGCCAAGTTCCTCTCCGCCCAGGAGACCTACCACATCATCGAGATCGCTGGCCTGCCCGCACCGATGCTCCGAGTCAAGCCTGACCAGTTGAAAGCCGGCGCCCAGCTCCGCATCAAGGACAAGCCCCCCATCCAGGCCGTGGATCTCAAGGCGGGGCGCGAGGAGAACCGGGTCAACCTTTACCTGATCTTCCCGCGCCAGCAGCAGGGCACGCCCCTGATTTCGCTGGAAGACAAAGAGGTCGAGGTCTACCTCAAGGCTGGACAGCTCGATATCCAGCGCAAGTTCCGCCTCAAGGACATGATCTTCGACGGGAAGCTAGAGATCTGATCCCTCCGGGATCAACTGGCGAGCGGTCGCCCGCCGGCCACCAGCAACAGGTAGAGGCCGGGCAAATAAAGGACCGAGGCCCGCAGGAGCATTCGTGCCGCAACTGCGCTCCGCTCGCGGGCCAGGTGCAAGGCCGCCGCAAGTAATGTCCCGCCCAGCAGAACGGCCACCACAACGTAGGTCCCGCCCGCCAGCCCCAGCGCGGCCG
>JBMFPL010000380.1:0-3854 GCA_049969115.1 Bryobacteraceae bacterium
GGCGATCTCTCGCAGACTGCGGAAGTGGAGGCGGGCCGCCAGTATCTCGAGGAAGTCGCGCAAGCCCTCCGCGAACAGGGCGTGGACGCCCAGGCGGTGCTCTGCCACTCGCGCGACCCGCGCCGCGAAATCGTGCGGTTCGCGCGCCAGACGCGGCCGGACCTGGTGGTCATGGGGGCCCACGGTCACAAGTGGTTCCAGGATATGGTGTTTGGCGATACAATTGATGCAGTACGTCACGCTTTGGGTGTGCCAGTGCTGATCGTTCCCGAAGCGCCCCGGGCCCGCTGATGTCGCCAGGTGTGACACCGCGGCACGGCGGTGGGGCGGGGGTACACAGCTTGCTGGCGGCGTGAACCTGCTATCCGATTGAACCGCGGTAGGCAAGCGAGTTGGCAGCCTGTTTGCTCATCGCCGGGCGAAAGCCACTGATGCGCACAGCCTGTCTTGCCACCTTGGTTGCGGGCATCACTGCCTGGGTCGCCCCAGCTACGACCTTGGAACGCCTTTCGCTCGAAGAAATGGCGGCCAAGGCCACCTCCATCATCCGCGGCCGTGTCACGACAAGCTGGTGCGCAGCACGTGGTCCTTTGATTTATACGCATTACAAGGTTCAAGTCATCGAAAGCTGGAAGGGGGCGGCATCTTCGGAGATCGAGGTTGTGGTTCCCGGCGGCGCGGCCGGTGGCCTGCGCCAGAGCTTCGCCGGGACTCCGAAGCTGAGCCAGGGCGCTGAATACGTGCTGTTTCTGTGGACCGGATCCAGCGGTTTGACGCAGATTCTCGGTTTCACGCAGGGCGTCTTCGATGTGAAACGTGACGCCAGCGGCGCTCTGATCGCGGCCCGTGGGGCTGCGGCGGAGACCCTGCTTGATCCGGTTTCCGGGCGCCCGGTGAGCGACGGGCCGCTGCGGCTGAAACTGGACGATCTCAATCACCGTATCCGATCGGCGCTGGCAACCCCCACGAGGTAGCGACCATGAACGCGGCGCCAAGGCTGTTGCTCTCCTCCGTGCTGGCGCTCTCGCTGGCGGGCGTCGCGTCTGGTTACTATCACTTCGTCCACTACAACAGCCGCAGCGGCCCGTTCGTCGCCATCCCGGAAAAGTTCGACCTGTCGGCCCTGCCCGGTCGCGCTGTCCCTTACCTTGTTTCTGAGCGTGGTCCCGATCAGCTTGCGCCCAACGACAGCCTGCCGGGACTGCTCAGCCAGATCCGGCTGGCGGCCAGCGTCTGGAGCCAGGTTCCCGGTTCTGAGCTGAAGCTGGTTTTCGGCGGCTTCTTCTCGCCCGACACCCCGCGCTCCACCCCGTCGCTCGAGATTCTGTTCGAAGAGCTGCCGCCTGGCGTGATCGCCATGGGCGGCCCGGTGGCCCGATCCGACGCATCGCCGGGCGCGGCTTTCATTCCCATCCAGCGATCGGTGGTGATGCTGCGGCGCGATTTGACCGACCGCCCCAGTTACACGGATGGCTTCTTCCTGACGCTCTTGCACGAAATGGGGCACGCGCTGGGCTTGCAGCACACGGCCACCTCGAGCCTGATGTCCACGGAAACCACCCGGGCCGTCACGCGGGGCCAGCCGCTGGCGGCTGACGATATCGCGGGGATCAGAGTGCTGTATCCGGCGCGCGACTCTACTCCGCGCACGGGCAGCATTTCCGGGCAAGTGTGGATGACGACGGGCGAGCCGGTGGCCCTGGCCTCGGTCGTGGCCCTCAATCCCGGCGGCCAGGCGGTCAGCGCCCTGACGCATCCCGATGGGACCTATCACATCGAAGGGCTCGCGCCGGGCCAGTACTACGTCTACGTGCATCCCTTGCCGCCGAGCGAACTCGGACCATACGGCATCGTTCTCCCAGTTGATGGGACTGGGAACCCCATTGCTGCCAGCGATCCCTTTGACGCGGTGTTCTTCCCCGGCACGAGGAATCCGCAGTGGGCGGGCACGCTCGCCGTGGAAGCGGGAGCGGTGACCGAAAACGTGAATTTCCGGGTGCAGCGCCGGACGGCCTCTTACCTTTACGGCATCACCACTTACAGCTTCCCGGGCAACGTGGCCGTCAAGCCTGCTTTCATCAACACCAATGGCCCCAGCTCGCGCTGGTTCCTGGTGGCCATCAGCCAGGGCATGGCGCTGACCGCGAACGGTGCGCCGCTTCCCGGCCTGAACGTCTCGGTGCTTGGCGGCAGCGCGGCGGTCAGCGAACTGCGGGCCTACGCGCAGGACCTGCGGTACTTGCAGGTGGGTTTCACGTTCAACCCGCTTGCCGGTCCGGGGCCGCGGCACTTGGTGTTCAGCTACGGCGGCGAGCTTTACGTTCTGCCCGCGGGGTTGAACGTAGTGAACCGGCAAGCGCCTTGGATCACGAGCGTCAGCCCGGAGGTTGACCCGTCAGGCAACCGCGTCGCCGTACTCACCGGTACGGGCTTGAGCGCCGGCACGCGAATCTTCTTCGACGGCGTGGAAGCCACGGTGCGCAGCGTCGAGGAGGGACGGATGGTGGTGGTTCCGCCCCCGGCGCCCGGCGGCCACCGCGCCAACATCCTGGCCGTTTCGCCCGATGGCCAGACTTCCGCGTTCCTCCAGGGCCGCTCCCTGCCCGTTTACGAGTACGAGCCTGCCGATACCCCGTTCGTCTCGACCTCGCTGAACGTGCTGCCGGCGGGCGTGGAAGCGATGATCGAAATCAACGGGTTCAACACTGGCTTCGATGCGAGCACGCAGGTGGGTTTTGGCACCAGCGACGTCACGGTGCGACGCGTGTGGGTTCTCAGCCCCACCCGGCTGCTGGCCAATGTCTCGGTGGCCCGCACGGCACAACCCGCGCTGGTCGGTTTGACCATCGCCACGGGTATGAGGCATGTCGCCCAGCCCCTTGCCTTGCAAATCGGCCCGGCTAACCCGCGCGTGCCCGTGATCAGCTCCGAGCTGAGGGATGCGGCGACGGGGCTGGCCAGCGTGTATCCCGGCGCGGTGGCGATGCTCAGCGGCTCGAATTTCTCCGCCGCACCTGGTGCCGTTACGGTGACCCTGAATGATCAGCCCGTTCAGGTGCAGTCCGTATCGCCCACCCAGATCGTTTTCCAGATCCCCTCCGGGTTGGCCACGGGGCCGGCGATCCTGCGCGTGCAAAGCGGGGGCGAGTGGAGCTACCCGGTGGCGGTCGCGATCAACCCGCCGCCCCCGGTGATTACCGCGCTGGTCAACGCCAGCGCGGGCAACACGGGCCGTTCGGCGCGTGCCGGCGACCTGATCAGGCTAACCGTAAAGGGCCTCGCCGAGGCGGGCGCCGCGATCTCGCCATCCGCGGTGAAGGTCACCGTGGGGGGCGTCGAGCACACCGCCCTGTCCGTCTTCGCAGGGAACGAGCCAGGCGTTTACTATGTGGTTTTCATGCTGAGCGCCACAGTTCCCGCCGGCCCGCAGGTTGCGCTGACCGTATCGGTTGACGAGCGGACTTCCCTGCCTTATTACCTGACGATCGGGATCTGAAGCTTCCTCACCCGCTGCATCGAGCAGGCTGCCGTGCGAGCGGGCCTCAGCGCTGCCCGCTCAGGCGGCGGAAATAATCCGCGATCGCTTCCGCATATTTCGCAGGCACGGGCTGGTCCGCCACGCTCCGCGCCTGCTCGCCAGCTTCCCCCATGCGCCTGCGCCATTGCAGCTCCAAGCGATCCAAATCAGCCAGGAAGCGCGCGCGGATGCGCTCGAGCAGCTCGGGATTGCCAGGCGCGCGCCGCGGGTCGTAGTAACGCGCGTACTCGCGTAGGATCTCGTCCAGTTCGCGCGCTTCCCCCGGCAGCTCGCGCAACTGCCCCCGCAGGCGCTCCAGTTCGCGCAAAGCATCCGC
>JBMFPL010000381.1:0-3839 GCA_049969115.1 Bryobacteraceae bacterium
CGACCGGACCGGGGAAATTGACGCCAAGATGTGGGACAACGTCGCCGAGGTTATGGAAACGTTCGACCGCGACGACTTCGTCCGCGTCAAAGGCCAGATCCAGATTTACAACAACCGTCCCCAGTTCACTATCCACAAAATGCAGCGGGTGGACGCCTCCGAGGTGGATCCCACCGACTTCTTCCCCTCCTCCCAGCGGGATCCCGAGGAAATGTTCGCCGAGCTGCGCGAGCTGGTGGCCGGGATGCGCAACCCGGACCTCAAGGCGCTGGTTGATCAGTTCCTGGACGACGAGGAGATCGCCGCGCGCTTCAAGCGCGCGCCGGCCGCCAAGTTCATCCACCATGCTTACCTGGGCGGCCTGGTCGAGCACGTGCTCTCGCTGGCCAGGCTCTGCCAGATGGTGGCCGCGCACTACCCCGGCGTGGACGCCGACCTGCTGCTCACCGGCGCGGTGCTCCACGACATCGGCAAGATCTACGAGCTGAGCTACGAGCGCAGCTTCGCCTACACCACGGAAGGACAGTTGCTGGGGCACATTGCCATGGGGCTGCGCATGCTCGAGCAGAAGCTGGCACGCTTGCCCGGCTTCCCGCCCCGCCTGCGCGCCCTGGTCGAGCATATGATCCTGAGCCACCATGGCCAGCTCGAGTTCGGGTCGCCCAAAGTCCCGATGTTTCCCGAGGCGCTGCTCCTGCACTACCTGGACGACATGGACGCCAAGATGGAATGCATGCGCGCGCTGGTGGAGAACGACCGGCAGGTGGAGGGGCACTGGACGGGCTACAGCCCGAGCCTGGAGCGCGTGGTCTTGAAGAAGCTCAAGTACTTGGCCGAGGGCCGGGAGGAAGAGGAGGAAGAAGCCATACTCAAGCAGAGTGATCCCGCTCCTCGAGCGACGCCCGGTCCATCCAAGCCTTCGACTCCGGGACCGGCCAGACCGGCTCCATCAGCGGTGGAACCCCGTCGAGCTACGCAGCCGCCCGCCAGCCCGGGGGCCCCGGCACCCGGACAGCCGCGAGCGGGATCGCGGCCTGCCTCTGGGAAGACGATGAGCCTCTTCGGCGAAAGGCTGGCTGAGGCATTGGGGCGACGAGAATGAGCACGGCCGCCAGCGCGCGCAAGGCCCGCCTGCACAGGGAACTCCCGCCACCTTTGGAGCTGGCTTGCCTGAACGCTCTCTGGAAGCTGGGGGAGGCCACGGTGCGGCAGGTGCGCGAGGCGCTCGCCCCGCGGCACAATCTCGCCTATACCACCGTGCTCACCGTGCTGGATCGGCTCGCCCGTAAGGGCGTGGTCGAGCGCCGCCTGAGCGGCAGGCGTTTCGTCTACCGTGCCACCCTCTCGCGCGATGAAGCCAGGCGGGCCGCCTTGCGCGATCTGGTGGAAAACTATTTCGACGGCTCCACCGCAGAATTGCTGGCTTTCCTCGGTGCCGCGACGCCGCGGCCGGAAAGCGCGGCACCGGCCACAGCGGGCCTGGATACCGTCCTGCTTTGAGAAGCCCTCACTCGATAAAGCCAAGCCGCCGCAGCGTCTGCGCAGGTTCGACCGTGTCGAAGTGGCCGAACGCGGCGCGCTGCCGCCCGTTCTCCAGCGCCACCGCGTACGGCGGGTCCAGAAAACGGAACGACTGCCGCAGCCGTTGCACGTCCGTGGAAATGCGGCTCACGAACCCGGTGGCTTGGATGAAGTCGCGAGCGAACTCGGGCCGCGCGGTGGGGACGCTGATCAGCGTGACGTTGCGCCAGCGGTAACGGCTCATCCAGCGGGCAGCTTGATCGCAGTGCCCGCATTCGGGATCGAAGAAATAAATGAAAACGCGTCCCCGTTCCAGCGAAAATGGCTGGCCTTCCACCAGGATCGAAGGCGGCGCCATCACCGTGTTCTGCCGCACAGCGGCCACGCCGAAGCTGACCAGCGCGAAGACCGCGACCACCCCGGCAATCATCGCCGCACTCCGGCGAGAGCACGGGGGACGCGTCCACCACCCGCCAGCCACCGCCATCAGCAGCATGATCGCGTCGCTGATGAAGAACATAGGGCCTACCGCGCGCCTCACCCACGGAAAGCAGTTGCAATCCTCCCCGCGCAACGCGCCGTAGTTGGCCCCGATGTAAATGATGAAGGCCACTAGGAGCGCGCCAGCCAGCCAGGCGCCCCACCGCCGGAACCGTGGCACCATGAGCCAAGCGCCCGCCACTGTCTCAACCATGCCGAACCCTACGGCCGCAGGCAGACTCAGCGGCGCAGGCACCAGCGTCTGCCGCATGCGCTCGGCTGCCGCGAACGGGTCCGTGATTTTCCAGACCCCCGCGACGATGAATAGCAAGCCAAGCAGAACCGCGGAAACCGAACCCAGGGTGAGTTTCCAGACTGAAGCAACACGCAAGCTGGACGCATCCTCGGCCTGTGCCATACTGTCATCCATGCCCCTTATTTTAATTCTCTCGGCGGCTCTTGCCGGGCCTGCTCAGCCAGCCGGCGCAGGGGGGCAACCGGCGGATCTCATCGTCACCACCGCGCGCATTTACACGGTGGATCCTGCGCGACCCGTGGCGCGGATGCTCGCCGTGCGGGAGGGGAAGATCCTGGCCGTGGGCGACGACCTCAGCGCTTGGGCAGGCCCCAAGACGCGTCGCATGGACCTGGGCCGCGCCATCGTCACGCCCGGCTTCATCGATTCTCATGCCCACATGGAAGAGTTGGGCGAGATGCTGGAAACCTTCGACTTCCGGCACGCGCGATCGCCCGCCGAAATCATCGAGGCCGTGCGCAAGGAGGCCGCGCGCCGTGCCCCCGGTGAGTGGATCGAAGGGCGCAATTGGGATCAGACCAATTGGGGCGGGCGATTTCCGGACGCCGCCGCACTCAGCCGCGCCGTGCCCGATCATCCCGTGTATCTGACGCGCGTGGACGGGCACGCCGCCTGGGTCAACCGCAAGGCCATGGAGCTGGCAGGCATTACCGCCTCCACGCCCGATCCTCCCGGCGGAAAGATCCTGCGCGATGCCCAGGGCCGGCCGACCGGCATCCTGATAGACCGCGCGCAATCGCTGGTGGCGGCGAAAATCCCGCGCCCGTCGTCGGAGGCCTTGCGGCGCCGGCTGGCCAGGGCAGCCCGGGCATGCGCGCGCCTAGGTCTGACCACGGTGCACGACGCGGGGGTCAGCGCCGAGGTGCTCGCAGCCTACCGCGAACTCATTGCGCGCGACGAACTGCCCATCCGCATTTACGCCATGATCGGCGGCGAGGGCCCACTGTGGCGCCAATACCTGGAGCGCGGCCCTGAGATCGGCGAACGCCTGACCGTCCGCTCCATCAAGCTCATGGCTGACGGGGCCATGGGCTCCCGCGGGGCCGCCTTCTTCGAACCGTACAGAGACGACCCGGGCAACACTGGCCTGCTCATGCTCCGGCGGGAAGACATCGAGCGCGTGGCACGGCAAGCCGTGGCGCGAGGCTTCCAGGTGAACACGCACGCTATCGGCGATCGTGCCAATCACATCGTGCTGGCAGCTTATGCGGCCGTGCTGGGCGGCCACAACGACCGGCGCTTCCGCATCGAACACGCTCAGGTGGTGGCGCCGGGCGACTTCGAGAAATTCGCCCGCTACTCGATCATCGCTTCCATGCAAGCCACGCACGCCACCAGCGACATGAGGTGGGCCGAGGCGCGGCTGGGGCCGGAGCGCGTCCAGTGCGCCTACGCCTGGCGGCGCTTCCTCTCGCTCGGGGTGCCCATCGCCAACGGCTCGGATTTCCCGGTGGAAGATCCCAACCCGCTCTGGGGCTTTTACGCCGCCATCACACGCCAGGATCGCCAGGGCAATCCTCCC
>JBMFPL010000382.1:0-3814 GCA_049969115.1 Bryobacteraceae bacterium
GTCTGGAAGCCGGCGCGTCTGGAAAACGGCCTGGAAATCATGGTCCCGCAGTTCATCAAAACCGGCGATGTGATCCGGCTGGACGTGGCCGAGCTCAAGTACATGGATCGCGCCAAAGGCGTCAAGAGCTGAGGAGCTCGGGGAAGTTCGATGTCGCTGTTACAGAATCCGCCGCGGATCGAACTGATCAAGCGGCCCGATTACCGCGAGGAATACGCCAACAGCGTGCAGGTCCGCGCCAACCTCTGGGACTTCTTCTTGATGTTCGGGCGGGTGGAGCAGAGCTCGCCTGACACGGTTTCCATTCACAACTTCCAGGGCATTTACGTCAGCCCGCAGCAGGCCAAGGCGCTGTTGAACGTTCTCCAACAGCACATCTCGCAGTACGAGGCCACTTTCGGCGAGATTCGCCTCGAGCCGCAGCCAGCCGGCGGCGTGATCCAGTAACCGGTGCGTCGCGCCGATCTTGCGGGGACAGAGGGTGGGCCAACGTCTGCGCGCGCCCGTGACCTGTTGTTGCCCGGGATCGCCTTCACGCTGATCATCCTACTGATACACCTGCCTTACCTGGACCTGCCGCTTTTTTGGGACGAAATGGGCCAGTTCGTCCCCGCGGCGCTCGACTTGTTTCGCCATGGCCTATGGATCCCGCACTCCACGCGGCCCAACGCGCACCCGCCCGGGCTGATGGCACTGCTGGCGGCGGCGTGGTCGGTGGCCGGCTACTCGATCGTAGCCACGCGGCTGGTGATGCTGCTGACTGCGGGCCTCACCGCGCTGGCGACTTTCCTGCTCGCCATCCGCCTTTGCCGCGGGTTGCCCGGGGCGCCGGCTTTCTCCGCCGTCACCCTGCTCCTGTTCTCGCCGGTCTTCTATACCCAGGCCATGCTGGCCCAACTGGACCTTCCAGCGGCGCTGCTGACCGTGTGGGCGCTGATCGAGTTCCTCGAGCGAAGGGTGCGGCGGGCAGCGCTGGTTACGGTGGCTCTGGTTCTGTTCAAGGAAACTGGCGTCGTCGTCCCGGTGCTCCTCGCGCTCTGGCTGTGGCGGGAGCGGCGCGGCCGCGACGCGGTGTGGTTCCTGCTGGCGCCCGCTGTGCTGGCCGGCTGGCTCGCTCTCCTGGCCGCTTCCACCGGGTGCTGGCTGGGCAACCCGGAGTTCGAGCGGTACAACCTGTTCTATCCTCTCCACCCGGTGCGGCTGGTTGTGGCCTTTCTGCGCCGGGCATTTTTCCTCTTCGTGGACCAGTTCCACTTCATCGGCTGGCTGGCGATCGTGGCCGCCTGGCGGTGCCGCGGGCTTTACAGGGATCGGGACTGGCGCGTCGTAGCGAGCGTGGCCGCGGCGCACACGGTCGCCGTCACCGTGTCGGGTGGGGCAACGCTGGAGCGCTACCTGCTGCCCGTGCTGCCCCTCATGTACATCGCCATGGCCGCGGGTTGGTCGCTGTATTCGCCGGGCAAGCGGCGCCTGAGCGAATCCATGGCGGTGGCGGGATTGGTGCTGTGCCTTTTCTGGACGCGCCCCCTGCCCTCGCCGCTGGAAAACAACCTGGCCATGGTGAGCTTCGTCCGGCTCCAAAAAGGAGCCGCGGAATACCTGGAACAGCGCGGGCCGGCGCAGGCAGTCGTCACCGCCTGGCCTCTTTCGGAAGCCCTGCGCTCGCCCGATTTCGGTTATGTGCGCGAGGGGCTGCGCGTGCGCGAGATCCCGGATTTCAGCCCGCGGGTGGTCGCCTCGCTGTCGCTAGCGGAGGGCGAGGCGTTGGCGCTCTACCGGCGGGACTGGAATCCCGGGCCTCTTTACGAGTGGTTTCCCTGGCTGGCGCGGTTGCGCGCGCGCTACTGGGCCTTCGAAGGCGAGGTCGAACCGGGGTTTGCCGAACGGGAGTTGGGGCTGCGCACGGTGGCGCGCTTCCGGCGCGGCAACCTCTGGCTCGCGGTCCTGGAAAAGCCCGCTGCCCTCAGCTCCCGATGAGGAATCCCCCGCCCAGAAAGAACAGGCAGCCCAGCGCCACCACCGCGCCGTGAGGCATGGTGACCGCCTTGGCGCCGCGAATGTCGAATTCCTCGCTGGCCCGGCGGGGCGAGCGCAGGTGCGCCAGCTCCCAGAGGATGTAACCCAGATTCCAGAATGTCTGCTTCAGCCGTCCCTTGGTCAGCACGACAGCCAGCGCGATCACGCCGCCCAGGATGCCGGAGAAAACGAAGATGATCAGCCAGTTCTTCCAGCCCGTGATGGCGGCGATGGCAGCCATCAGCTTGACGTCGCCCGCGCCCATGCCACCCAGCAAATAAAGGGGAAAATAAACGAGAAACGCGATCCCGACACCGATAGCGGCTTGCTTCAATCCGGGAGCGTAATCAGCGCCCAGCAGGGCGTTGAGGCCCAAGCCCAGCAGGAAGGCAGGCAGCACCAGCCAGTTGGGGATGCGGCGCCAGAGCACGTCGTAAGCGCCCGCCGCGATGACCAGCGCGGCGAGCAGCAGTTTGAGCACCAGCGGCAGCGGTGTCATGAAGCCCGAGTATACTACGGGCGACCGCCGCTCAACGCCGTACGGCCACAATCCGGGCCAGCGACTGGTTCTCGTACTCGTCGGCGACGCGCACGGCGATGGCGAACTCGCGGCCTTCGGGCGCCGGGATTCGCACCTCGTAGTGCTCGATCGGGGAGTCCGCCAACCGGTCCACCGGCTCCAGAACCAGCCACTCGCCGCCGTTGATCGAGCACTCCGCCTGGCTCACCGTGCTCGAGGCGTCGCGGGCGCGGAATCGGATGCGGACACTGCCGCTTTCCACGCCGGCCTCGAGCCCTTCGATGACGGGCGGCGTGTTGTCAATCAGGAACGGCTCGCTGACCAATTCGGCGCTCAGAGCCTGGTCTGGCGGATTGTCGGGCGAATCCGAGGCGATCACGCGGAGCTGATATTCACCGTCGGGGAACGCGGTGGAGTCCCAGCTCAAGTGCTTGTCGCGCACTTTATCGCGAAGCAATTTCCACTCCGTCTCTCCGCTGCCGCGGATCTCCACGCGGAACAGCAATTCGTCTTGATTTTCGTCCGAGGCCGCCCAGCGCACGGTGCGGTAGCCCTTGGCGTAGTTGAGCGTAAGGCTTGCCGAATCGCTGCTGGCAGCGGCAGCACTGGAGCGTTGCCGCTGCCCCAGCGGTGGCAGCGTGAGCGTCTGCGAGGGCGTGACCGACAACGACGGCGGAGGCACCCGGTAGTTGGCCGGCGCCATCTCGATCTGCGTGATGCGCGGGGGAACGTTGCGCTGTCGCCATGCGATCTCCACCGCCCGCAACTGGGGCGAAGGGCCGCCGGGTGCAGCGCGCAACACCGCGCGCCACTGCAAGAACCGCGCGGGCGGCGAAGCGACGGGGCCGCCGGAAGTTTCACGGACCGGCGGCGAGTAAGGGCTCCAGCCTTCTTGCGGCCGCTCCAGGTTGCCGCTGCGGGTCGAAATCAGGATCTCACCCCCGTTGGCCGAGCCGCGATAGCTGAGCCGGCCCCAGTAGGAGAACATGCCGGCATCCAGTACGTCGCTCTCGACGCTGCCCTCGCTGTCGAGTCCTGGTCCGAGCCGGAAGAGCTGTCCGATGTTGCCCGTGGCGGCGTACACCGCGCCGTCGCGACCTGCCAGTAGCCGCGTGACCTGCGTGGGCGGCGCCGTCACCAACAGGGTCCAGCGGTGATCGGAATCGAGCCGGTAGATCGTCCCCTTGTTACCCGTGCCGATCAGCAGCCTGCCCTGCGCGTCAAAGGCGAGGGCGTAAGCGATGTCCTGCCCATGGCTCCACACCTTCTGCGGGAAGC
>JBMFPL010000383.1:0-3807 GCA_049969115.1 Bryobacteraceae bacterium
GGCTTTCAGCCAGCCCCCAGGTAACCGGAAAGCCCTCCCGGGCCAGCCAGATGGCGGGCGCTAGCAGCTCTGCCCAGGGCCGCGTGCCGTAGTTGCGTGCGGCGTACTCCAGGCCGCGCACGGTGCCCGGCACGGCGACCGCACGCCAGCCTTCGATGCTGTCGCGCGTGGGTTTGCCGCCGGGTCCCAGGTACATGTCGCGCGATGCGCCTGCCGGGGCGCGTTCGCGGAAATCCAGGAAGGTGGCGCGCCCGTCGGCGAACCGAATGAGCATGAAGCCGCCGCCACCCAAATTGCCCGCCGCCGGGTGCGTGACCGCAAGGGCGAAGCCGACGGCAACCGCCGCGTCCACGGCGTTGCCGCCTGCGCGCAGCACGGCAAGACCGGCGTCCGTGGCATGAGGCTCGCGTGTCACCACCATGGCGTGGCGCGCGCGCACGGGCTCGCGGGCTTGAGCGCCCAGCGAGACCAGACCCAGGAAAATCGCGAAGCCGGCCGCCTGTCTCATGAAGTTTCCCGATTCTACTATGCGCCGCGGCGCGCTCACGGGTCGCCCTGACGAATCCACGCGGTATCGAAACGCACGTGCTTGATCGTCTTGCGCGGCTCGCCTGCAGGCAGGTGATTGAGGAAGTAGCTGTAGGTGACGTGCAGGCTGCCGTCGCGGGCCTGAATGATGGAGGGGTAGTGGAACGCCCCGGCGCCCTGCTCGCGGCGGTCCAGCTCAAGATGGCGCTTCCACTTCCACGTGGCGCCCTCGTCATCCGACATCGCCACCACGAGCGAATTCCGCCCGCGCTCGGTGTCGTTGTAGACCCTCACCCAGTTGCCGTCGCGTAACACGAGCATTTCCAAGCTGGCGCCCGGGTTGGGGATGTCGCTGTCCACCACCGGCGACCAGGTGACGCCGTCATCGTGCGAGATGGAAGTCATGACGCGTTTGGGCGGCGGGCCGTTGTCGCGCATGTAAGCGACCAGTGTGCCGTCGCGTTTGCGCGCGAGCGTGGGCTGGACCGCGCCCGGACCGACCAGCGGCTCGCTCGTGGTCCAGCTCTGGCCACCGTCGTCGGTGATCCCGATGAGCGAGAAACTGAAGCCGTCCGAATAAAGGGGCAGAAGGATGCGGCCCGAGGGCAACTCGATGGGGTGGTTGCGCGGCATCCATCCCATGCGAGTGAAGTATTTGTCGGCGGCGCGCTCGAGCAAACGTTTTGCCCACAGCTGCTGGAGTTGCGGGGCGTCGGGAACCAGCAGCGGCTCGACCGCGCGGCGAACTTTTTCCTGGAAGTTGCGCGGGACCACCAGCCAGGGCTCGCTCACCTGCCAGAGCGGCGGTCCGGGGCGCTTGTAATCGGATGAGATCCGGTATTTCAGCAACGCCGTGTGCCACTCGTTGGCCACGATCACGGGCCAGACCAGCCACAGCCGCTCGCGCGAGTCAACGAAGAGGACAGGGTTGCAATCGGGGAAGCCCGGCGTGTCGGCGAGCACGAAAGGCTCGCCCCAGTTCTTCTCGCCGGGCTTGCGCCGCGCGGCCATGATCTGCACGTCGTCGGCAGTGCGCTCCCCCGATCCGCGATACCAGCAGACCATCAGCTCGCCACCGGGCAGCTCGACGATCGAAGAAGAGTGATTGTGGAGCCGATCGAGGGGGAAGATCAGTTCCTCCTCGTAAAGAGGTTGCTGGGCTGTCGTCGGTGCAGCCGCGAGCAGGCAGAGTACAAACGCCGGCAGGATGCGCATCGCATCCCAGTCTAATACGAGCGCGTGTCAGGAACGCGACAGCGCCACCCAGATGATGGAGAGATTCCAGACCACCAGGGCGGCATACCAGTAGTTCAACCACTGGATCAGGCGGCGCCGCTGGATCCACAGACAGAAAGTAGCCAGCGCGACGGCCATGATCTTGGACAGCAAGGCGCCGAAGACGGAGCCGCCGCCCATCAACCAGCGGATGAACGGGCTGAGCTCCACCAGACCGAGCCGCAGGCCCACGATGGTAGTCAGAAAATCGAGCAACTGCAAATAAAGGAAAACTTGCAGGTACGCCGGCACGCCGGTCTTATCGGACGCGTCGGCGCAGACTTTAGGGCGACACCCGCGCGGCTCAGCCCGTCAGCCTCACTCGCGGAATGCGTTCGGCCAGCGGGGGCAGGGGCGGGAAGTCAGTGAAGGGCTCGGTCTGATACCAGTAGGCCACCGAGTAGAAGTTGTCGCCCCGATCGTTGGCGTGGCCGTGCTCCATGGTGTATTTCATGTAACGCGTGAAGGTCACCGGATTGTCGCCATGGAAGCGGTAGCAGCAGTACCGGCCGCCGGTCCGCTCCGGCATCACGATCAGCGGTGCGCCGTAATACTGATGGGCGAAAGCAACCGCGCCGTCCCGTCCACCGAAGTTCCAGCTCCCCAGGAAGTAGTCCTCCGAGCCGGTGCCGATGATGACGGGCCTGGTTTCGTCGTCAATGAAAATCATGTCGTCGCCCTCGCCCATCCAGCCGTCCTCGTTGAGCAGCACTCCCAGCGTGCAACCCATGATGTGCCCGCGCCCGCGCGCCTCGGCGTAGACGTAGTTGTCCTTGCCGTCCAGATTGATTTTCGCGCCGCGGTTGGCCTTGCACGGGGCCGCCTGCCGGTACTGGGCGTGGAAGTACATGGCGTCGCGGGGCAGCGCTTCGACCAGCATATAGTCAATGTTGGAGTAAAAGGCGCCCACTTGCTGCGAGCCCTCGTTGGTCACCGTAATGCGGGCCGATCGCCGGAAAGGCATGGCGAAGTAACAGTTCAGCGAGCGGCCGGGCGAGCACGCCAGGTAAGCCGACTGGTAAATCTGGTACTGGCCCAGGTTCAGCCCGAAGAAATCGCCGATGGGCGTCTCCACACTTGGCTTCGCGTTGCCTTCCCAGTACATGCGCAGCACGATTTCCTTCAGGTGCATGGCGCTGGGCGAGGCGATGGTGAACCAGATATGGGTGATGATGCCGGGGCCGGTGGCGTTGAAGACCTCTTGCGTGGCGCCGGGCGGGATCTGCCAGCGATCGGCGTTGCCGCCGGTGCGGTCGTAGCTGGATTGTTTGAGCGAGCGGTGATTCTGGGCGCGAGCGTAGGCCGGCAAGAAATCGCAGCGCTCGGGCGGCGAGGGCTGGGCGCTGGCCGTCTCACGCACGGCCGCCGTCGCTCCCGCTAGCGCAAACAAGCGCTTGAGAAAGCTTCTCCGTTGTGCGGGGTGTGCAATCCGAGGCATCAGCGGTTCTCCTCCTTGCATCGAGCTTTCCAGTACAGGCTCAAGGGATTATAGCAAGCAGGGACGTCGGGAACGCTCGAGGCGGCGGGTCCGAACGGATCCCCGCAGATCTGGAAGGGCCCGCCGCCTCGCGTCTAGCTCAGGGACGGTCAGCGCAATGCCAGGATCACTTTGCCCATTTGGAGCCGGCTGCAGGCCAGCTCGCGCTCCGCCCTGGATTTCAGGAAGTGCAGAGCCGCCTGCCGCCCCGCGAGCCGGATCTCAGCGAGAAAGTAACGCTCGCCGTAGCGGTGGAAAACTACGCGACTGGTCTCGCCCGCCGCCAGGGGATTGCCCGGGCTGGTCACGAGCAGAACGCCGTCGTGCATGCCTTCGCATCGAACAACCACCACGTATTGCTGAGGACCCGACTGGATGTCGCAAACGCCCGCCGGGAACACGGTATTGCCGGTCGCGAATGCGAAGGGAACTTGTACCGACGCGCGCGTTATCATCTGAGCGCTCGCCGGAACCGCCGCATGCAAGGCCGCGGCAACCACCGCGGCAGCAATCATCTGTTTCATGGT
>JBMFPL010000384.1:0-3764 GCA_049969115.1 Bryobacteraceae bacterium
CCGGCGGCACAAGGGGTTCGAGGAGGTGCTGGCCTCCCCGGCCGCACCCGATTTAGAGAAGGAGTACACCTGAAGGGCCGCACGGATTGATGGGGAACCGGCGGCCTTCCGGAGAAAAGATGGAGGAAAGGCAAGTCACGGCAGTGTCTGCCCAGGAGCAGCCGGAAGCGAGCGAGCAGGCGACCGCCGAGAGCGTCCCCGCCCAACTGGAGCTGGCCGCCCAAACGCGTGCCGGGACGGGCGAGGAAGCTCTCAAGGCGGTCGTCGAAGCCATCGTGTACGTCACCGAGGAGCCGGCCACTCCCGCGCAGATCGCCGCCGCTCTCTCCCAACCCGAGCAGAGCGTGCGCCGCGTGCTGGCCGCGCTGGTCGAGGAGTACTCGCGCCCCAACCACGGCGTGATGATCCGCGAAGTGGCGGGCGGCTTCCAGATGACCACCAAGCCCGAGCACCACGAAGCCATCCGCGCCTTCGTCAAGCGCCTCAAGCCGCCGCTGAAGCTTTCGTTGGCGGCGCTGGAGACGCTGGCGGTGATCGCTTACAAGCAGCCCATCACCGCGCCCGAGATCCAGGCCATCCGCGGGGTCAGCGGGGTGAGCGCGCTGAAGACGCTGCTGGAGCGCAAACTGATCACCACGGCCGGACGCAAGAACGTGGTGGGCCGGCCCATCCTTTACAAGACCACGCGCGAGTTCCTGGTGCAGTTCGGGCTGAAGGACCTCAGCGAGCTGCCCACGCTCAAGGAATTCGAAGAGCTGAGGCGCCTGGCTTTCGCTGACGCCGAACCCGCACCGGAGGCCCCCCAGGCAGCGGGGACCGCGACCGCGCCGGAGCAAACCCGGGCAAGCGAAAATCAGGAATGAGGGAAAGGTCAGCGTGGCTCTGGAGCGCCTGCAAAAAATTCTGGCCCATGCGGGCATCGCCAGCCGGCGCAAAGCCGAGCAACTGATCCTGGCCGGGCGCGTCAGCGTCAACGGGCAAGTGGTCACCGAGCTGGGCGCCAAGGCGGATCCCGAGCGCGACAAGATCAAAGTGGACGGGCGGCCGGTGCGGCTGCCGAAAGAACGTCTGTACCTGGCTTTGTACAAGCCGCGCGGCTGCGTCAGCACCCTGTTGGATCCCCAGCGCAGGCCTTGCCTGGCCGATCTGCTCAAGGGCGTTCCCGCACGCGTTTACCCGGTCGGCCGCCTGGATTACTCCAGCGAGGGCCTGCTGCTGCTCACCAACGACGGGGAGTTCGCCAGCGCGATGCTCAAGGCCTCGCGGCGAATTCCGAAGACCTACCTGGTCAAGGTCAACGGCATGCTCACACCCCAGCAGGAGCAGGAGCTCCGCCAGGGGGTGCCCTTGAGCGGCAGGCGCACTCCGCCCGCCGAACTGAAGTTGCTCGAGCGGGCCGCCAATCCCTGGTACCAGGTCACGTTGGTGGAAACGCGCAAGGATCAACTGCGCTTGCTGTTCAAACATTTCGGCCGGCTGGTGGAAAAGGTGCGCAGGATCAAGATCGGCCCGGTGGAGCTGGGCAAGCTTCGCCCGGGCGAGCTGCGACCGCTCAAGCCGAGCGAACTGGAAGCCTTGCGCAAGCAACTGCAAGCCGCCGGTGACGGTGCAGGCGCCAGCAAGCCCGCGCGGCCCACTTACACCAGCCATGGCAAGCGTCGCTGAATTGCTGAAGCACTCGCGCATCATCGCGGTGGTGGGACTCTCCAGCAAGCCGTGGCGTCCCAGCTACGGTGTGGCCAAGTACATGAAGAAGGCCGGCTACCGGATCATTCCGGTCAACCCCAACGAACAGGAAGTGCTGGGCGAAAAGGCCTACCCGGATCTGGATTCCATTCCCGAACCGGTGGACATCGTCAACGTATTCCGGCGCTCCGAGTTCGTGCCGGAAATCGTGGAAGCCGCGATTCGCATCGGCGCCCGCGCGGTGTGGCTGCAAGAAGGCGTGCGGAACGACGAGGCGGCGTTGCGGGCGCGGCAGGCCGGCCTGGAAGTCGTTCAGGACCGCTGCATTCTGAAAGAGCACCGGCGGCTGGCGCACTGAGCGCGCGCAAGCTCAATGGCGGAAGTGCCGCACAGCGGTGAAAACCATGGCCAGCCCCAAGCGGTCGGCCGCTTCGATGACCTCGTGGTCACGGATCGAGCCGCCGGGCTGGATCACGGCGGTGACCCCGTGGCGCGCCGCCTCTTCCACCCCGTCGGGGAAGGGGAAGAAGGCATCCGAGGCGAGCACCGTTCCCTCCAGCGGCAGCACGGCCTTCATGGCCCCGATCTTGACCGAATCCACGCGGCTCATCTGCCCGGCGCCCACTCCCACCACCTGGCCGGCCCGCGCGTAGACGATGGCGTTGGACTTGACGTGCTTGACCACCTTCCAGGCGAACTCCAGCGCAGCCCATTCCGATTCGGAAGGCGCCCGCCTGGTGACCACCCGCGCCTGCCCGCGCTCCAGCGTGGCCTCATCGGGCGTTTGCAGCAGATAGCCGCCGCTGATGGTTCGCAGCAGCGGCTCCGGGCGCCAGGAGAAATCCACCTTGAGCAAGCGAAGGTTCTTTTTGGCGGCGAGCAGGGCGCGGGCGCCGGAGGTGAACTCAGGCGCAACAATCGCTTCGATGAATGTTTTTACGATCTCGCCCGCCGTCTCCTCATCCACTGCCCGGTTGAATCCCAGCACCCCACCGAAAGCCGAAACCGGATCGCACTCGTAGGCTTTGCGGTACGCCTCGGCCGGCGTGTCTTGCTCGGCGCAGCCGCAGGGGTTGGTGTGCTTGATGATAGCCGCCGCCGGACGCGCGAACTCGCGCACGAGCTGGAAGGCAGCGTCCAGGTCCACCAAGTTGTTGTAGGAGAGTTCCTTGCCCTGGAGCTGCTCGCCGCCCGCCACGCCCTCCCCGGCGCCGGCGCGATAGAGCGCCGCGGCTTGGTGAGGGTTTTCACCGTAGCGCAGCTTCATGGCGCAGGGCGCGTAAACGTCGAGCACCGCCGGCAACGCTTCCCCCGACTCGCGGAACTGGCCCTGCTCGTACGCCAGCCGCCCCAGCCGGGCGCTGATCGCCCGGTCGTAGGCGGCGGTGCGCCGGAAGGCTTCCACCGCCAGCCGCCACGAGGTCTCGCGGGAAACCTCGCCGCCGCTCGCCTTCATCTCTTCCAGCACCGCCGCGTACTGCGCGGGCGAAGTCAGCACCGCCACGTCCTGCCAGTTCTTGGCCGCGGCTCGGATCAGCGTGGGGCCGCCGATGTCAATCTGCTCGATCAGCTCGGTTATTGCGGTCCCGGGACGGGCCGCGGCCTGCTCGAAGGCATAAAGGTTGACCACCACCATGTCGAAGGTGGGAATGCCGTGCTGCTCGAGCGCGCGCCGGTGCTCGGCTTTTTCCCGCATGGCCAGGATACCGCCCGCGATCCTGGGGTGGATGGTCTTGACGCGGCCGTCGAGCATTTCGGGGAACCCGGTGATTTCGGCCACCTCCCGCACCGCCAGGCCGGCCTCGCGCAGCAGGCGCGCCGTGCCTCCGGTGGAAACCAACTCGACGCCCAATTCGCTCAGCCCGCGCGCGAGTTCCACCAGGCCGGACTTGTCCGTCACGCTCAAAAGGGCACGCTCGATTCTGGGCATGGCTTTTCATTCTCGCACAGGCCGCCCGACCGCCTAGACTGTCGCTGAAAAAAGCCAGAACAAGACACCTAGGAATTGGTTTGTGCGTCTTTACTTTTGTAGGGACGCCATGAGAGGAGAAGACCTTCAGCAGCACGAGATGTTCCTG
>JBMFPL010000385.1:0-3752 GCA_049969115.1 Bryobacteraceae bacterium
ACGCCGCCTGAGATCCTGGTGCGCTGCCTGGACTATGCTTTGGAAAGGCAACAGCGCCAGGCCGCCCTGCGGCAGGCTGGGGCTGTGAACGGGAAGCTGCTTGTTTTCGTCGGCGCCAAGGGCGGCGTGGGCACCACAACCGTCGCAGTGAACGTGGCCAGCGCCTGGTCGCGCCACCGCAGCGTGATCATCGCGGAGACGGAGAGCTTGGGTTGTGGTCTGGCGAGCGTCTTCCGCATGCGTCCCCAACCCTGCGCGGCGTGGACGGTGGACCCGCCGGATCCGGCCGCCGTCGCCCGCCACCTGTGGAGACTCCCTTCCGGCCTGCGAGTCCTTCCGGGACCACCCGCAGCGGTGGAAGGCGACCTTACGCCCCCTCGCGCCGAAGCCGTTGTGGATGCTTTGCTGGCGAGCGCCGAGCGCGTGATCGTCGATCTTGCGGCGCGCGCTTCCCCGGTACATGCCGCCGTGCTGCGCCGCGCGGAAAGGATCGTCATGGTGCTCGAGCGGGAGCCCTCCTCGGTGACGGCGGCTGGCCGGTTGCTCGAATTCCTGCGCAACCAATGCCGGCTGGAGGGCCTCGTGCAAGTCGTGGTGGTCAACCGCGTGCCGCTGTCCTGCCCGCTGCCGCTCGAGGAAATCGAGCGTGAACTCGAGGTCCGGGTGCTGGGGGTAATCCCGCCCAATCCCGATCTCTGCCTGCAAGCGCGGCGAGCGGGAGCGCCCGTGGTGTTCTTCCAGCCGGAGAGCGCCCTGGGAGCGAGCTTGCTGGAGCTCGCCGCAAGGCTGGACGAAGAGGCGATGGCAGCTACAAGAGCAGCGTGAAGCCGCAGGGGACGGGCGGGGCGTGGCCCTGTGTGGCGTGCCGCGGCGCCGTTATTCGCCTCAGGAGCGGGAAATGGCGCGAGGCCTGCCGGGCCCTGCCTCGGAGCGTTGTCGGGCGGTCAGGGAGGCGATCGAGCGCGCCGGCGCGCACGCGGGAAGCGCGATAACCTCTCCGACGCGCACCAAGCGCACCACAAGCGCGCCGCCGCGCCAGCGGAGGCGCCCATGGCGCGGGCAGGGTTGCGGGGCGCTTATAAGGCTCGGGCTACCCACCACGTTGCCCGGGGATCCAGGGGGAAGGGCTGGCGCACCACAAAAAGCGTGAGCGCCCGCGACCGGCCGGGGGGTCAGGGCGTCCGGACGCCAGGCGCTCACGTATGCCCCGTTACCGGGGCAGCGGGGCAACCCCCCGCGGGGACCGCATGGGCGCTGCGCCGGCAGGGAAGCGACCGGTTGCAGCAGGAAATTCCCGGCCCATCCGCATACCCCTCACACCGGGCGCCGGGACGAGCGAAGGCTCCAGCAGCGCCAGCAGGCCTATGGCCTCGGCCTGCCGCACCGCTGGCTCCAGTTTCTGTGCCTGCTCGAGAGCCGCCAGCTTCGTCCTCTGCTCGCCGGTGAGAACGTTCAGGGCCTGGGTGCGGTAAGTCGCCGTGGTGTCCGCGATTCGCTTGCGCAGCGCTTCGATGTCCAGAAGCGCCTTGCCCAGTGCGGCCGCATCAGCAACGCCGCTGCCCAGTTGCTGACGCAGGGCCTGCTGCTTGCCAGCCAGCTCCTGGAACATGGCTTGGGTGGCCTGGATCTGCTGCTGCCGCAACTGCCGCAAGCTCTGGATCTGCGAGTCTTGCAGGTTCAGGTAGGTTTTCAACGCATCCAGGCCCGGCGGCCCCGGCACCTGGGCCATCAGCATGCCGGCGACGGTCGCCATCGCCAGAATCAATCTTTTCATTGTCTCATCGCCTCCTCTTACGGTCGCCCGTTTCCCTCACTGGCTTCCACAAAAGGTAAACGCCATTGTGGGCCGGAAGTTAGTCAAGAGCAGGCAAAATGCGATTTACATTCTTAACAGGGAACCGGGCGGTATTCCCGCCGATCCGGGCTGCATTGCCAGGCAGCCGGTGCTACTCTACAGGGCATGCGAATCTTGACGGTTGCCCTCGTGCTTGCTGGCGCGGCCGGCGCACAATCCTCCCGCGAGTTGACCGAGTTGAACTGGATGGAGTTTCGCGAGCTGGTGCCCGGCAAGATCCAGACCGTGTTGTTGCCCACCGGCACGCTCGAGGCCCACGGCGTAGTCAACAACGGCGCTGACATGCTGGCGCCGCTCGCCCTGGCCCGCGCTATTGCACCCCGCGTCAACGCCCTGGTGGCTCCTGGGGTTCCTTACGGCGTCACCGGCAGCCTGGACGCCTACGCGGGCGGATTCTCGATCAGCGAGGCCGCTTACCGGGCCTACGTGGGCGACGTCCTTGCCGGGCTGGCCCGCATCGGCTTTCACAACCTGGTCGTGATCAACGGCCACGGCGGGCCACAAACAGCCATCCTCAACGACCTGGCCGAGCGTACCGGGCGCGAACGGGGCGTGCGAACTCTCGTCGTCAACTGGTGGTCCTACTGCTCGGATGTGACGCTGAGGATCTTCGGGGAAGACGGCGGGCACGCGGGATGGAACGAGACCGCGATGATTCAGGCCATTGACCCCAAGCTGGTGCATGCGGAACGCTATTCGGACGGCCTGGCGTTGCCGCGGCCAGCCGAGGGAACCTGGTCGGCCTATCCGTTCCCGGCGACGATCATTCTTTACCAGCCCGGGCAGGGCTACCCGCGCTTCGACCAGGCCAAAGCCCAAGCCTACTTCGAGGCGGTGGTCGACAAACTGGCTGCGCTGGTGCGCGACGTCATCGCGCGGTGGGACCAAGCGGGGGTGCTGCGCTGACCCGCCGCTCCAGATCGAGCAGGAATTGTTTCAGCCGGCGGCCGCCCCCATAGCCGCCCAGGCCTCCTCCGCTTTCGATCACGCGATGGCACGGGACGACGATCGCCACCGGGTTGGCGCCGTTGGCTGCTCCCACCGCCCTGGCCGCCCGCGGGCGACCGATCGCCCTTGCCACCTCCCCATAGCTGCGGGTTTCGCCATACGGGATGTCTTCCAGCGCGCGCCACACTTCCCTCTGGAAGGCGGTGCCCTGAAGGCGCACAGGGAGCTCAAAACGCCGGCGCTCGCCCCGAAAGTACTGCTGCAATTGTCGCAATGCTTCGCGCAGCAGCGCATGACCAGGCGCTCGCACCGCCTGGCTGTCGAAGCGCCGGGCCAGATCCTCACCCAACTGGCTTTCGGTCAGGGCCGGAGCTATACGCACGATGGCATCCCCGTCCGCCACCACCCACACCGGATCGCCTGTCGGGGCTCGCAGGCCGTCGTAGTGCATCAGAGCCTCCAGCAGATCAGCTTGCGCTCCGTCATTTCGTCGATCGCGTACCTGGGGCCCTCGCGTCCCGTGCCACTGAGCTTCACGCCGCCGTATGGCATGTGATCCACGCGGTACTGCGGGATTTCGTTGATCATCACCCCGCCCACGTGCAGCTTGCGCGCAGCGTAAAACGCCTTGCCGATGTCGCGCGTGTAAATGCCGGCCTGCAAACCGTAATCGGACCGGTTCACCAGCTCGATGGCCTCCTCCAGAGTGTCGTAAGCGTTGACGCCGACCACGGGGCCGAAAACCTCGCGGCAGGAAAGCCGCACGTGCGGCGGCACACCGGCCAGCACGGCCGGCTCCACGGTGGCGCCGCGGCGCGAGCCACCCGTCAAAAGCTGCGCGCCAGCTTGCACTGCCTCCGCGATCCATTCCTCCACACGGATCGCTTCCGCTTCGGTGATCAGCGTGCTGATGTCCGTGGAAGGGTCGTGCGGGTGCCGGATCTTCAGG
>JBMFPL010000386.1:0-3735 GCA_049969115.1 Bryobacteraceae bacterium
ATGGAGTTCGAGCGGGCCGCGGTGCTGCGCGACCTGCTCGCTACCGTGGAGGAACTCGAGGAGCGGCAGAAGATGGCTGCCGCCGAGGGCGAGGACACCGACGTGTTCGGCGTTCACGCCGAGCCGCCCCTGGTGGCGGTGAATGTCTTTCACATGCGTCGCGGGCGCGTCGTGGACCGGCGCGAGTTTTTCTGGGAAGATCAGCAGGAATACTCGCCCGCCGAGTTTGTTTCCGCCCTACTCAAACAGTACTACCTTGATCAGCAATATGTGCCGGCCAGGATTCACGTGCCGGTGGACTTCGAGGACCGCGAGGCCCTGGAAGAGATCTTGAGCGAACGGCGCAGGCGCAAGGTGGAAATTCATACCCCGCAACGAGGTCCCAAGCGGGCCTTGGTCGAGCTGGCCGAAACCAACGCCAGGCATAGCTTTGAGCAGCGCTTCCGCATGCTCAAGCCGACTGCGGAAGCCATTCGCAACGCGCTCCAGGAACTGCTCGGGTTGACTGAGCCGCCTCGGCGCATCGAGTGCTTCGATGTCTCCCACATCCACGGCACCGACACCGTGGCCAGCCTGGTGGTCTGGGAAGACGGCCGCATGAAGAAGTCCGACTACCGCAAGTTCATCATCCGCACCGCGCAGCCGGGCGACGATTTCGCCGCCATGCGCGAGGTGGTCACCCGCCGCTACGCGCGCCTGCGTGAGGAAGGCAAGCCCTTGCCGGATCTGGTGCTGGTGGACGGGGGCGTCGGGCAGCTCCACGCCGCCGCCGAAGCTCTGGAGTCGCTGGGCCTCGCGCACCAGCCGCTGGCCTCCATCGCCAAGGGCGAGGAGTGGATCTACGTGCTCGGGCAGGAGCAGGAGCCGATCGTGCTCGAGCGGCACTCGCCCCTGCTGCACCTGATCCAGACCATCCGCGACGAAGCTCACCGCTTCGCGGTCAGCTTTCACCGCGCCCGCCGCCAGGCCCGCATCGGCACGGAGCTCGACGCCATACCCGGCATCGGCCCGAAAACCGCACGCAAGCTGCTGGAACACTTCGGGAGCGTGGAGCGCCTGCTGCGCGCTACCGAGCACGAGTGGGCGGCCGTCGCCGGGCGCGCGGTGGCCCGGCGTCTTAAGGAGCATTATCAGAACGCCGGGCGCCAGCCTGAGTCAGAGGTGATCCTCTAGCCACGCCAGCATCCGCCGCTGCTTGTCTTCCGCGCCGAGCTGCGTCTCGATGTTCACGTAACGGAGGCCGCGGCGCGCCGCCAGCCGCGATAGCGAGCCATCATCGGGCGGCGGCGGGCTGTGCTGGAGCACGACGTTGAAAGGTGAGGTCGCCAGCCGCTCGAAATCCCTTGGGTCGGTGCAGAGGTAGAAGTCGTGCGGCTGAGCGGGCTCGTGAAGCGCCACGCGATCGCTGATGGGAATCTCGGTGTGGACCGAGTAGCCTTGCTGGTTGTTGTGCAAGGCCACCAGCAGGCGCCCCGGCTCGGGCAACAGGGCGCGCGCCAGTTTCTCGCGCTCGCGATCGAAGAACGCGAGGGCCAGCCGCAGATCTGCTTCGCTCGCCCCGGGGTTGAGGTGGCGGAGGTTGCGCTCGGCGCCTTCGGATGAAAGGATGCGATTAGGGTCGAAGCGCAGCGCGCCCAGGCGCACCAGGCGCTCCTCGTGGGTCACCAAGTAAGCCCAGCCCGGTCGCCCGGTCTTCATCCGCGCCAGCAGCACGCGCCGGGCCGTCGCTTCATCGCCGTGGATGAGCACGAACTTGCGCAGGGGTGAGCCGTTGCGCAGCAGTTCGAACCGGATGCCGGCCAGCGTCTGGATCCGTCGCCGCGAGAACCATCCGAGCAGCAGGAAGTGGCGGCGGCTCAGCCGCGGCGTCCGGCTCATCGGCCGCACATCATAGCGCAGCCGGGATGCCGGTCGACAGCGCGGAGGATGGAATCGGCCGTGGCGCTCGTCCGCCGTTACCCGCGTGGGACATGCGAGGCACGCCCGCGGTGCAGTTTTTCGCCAGCGACAGTCCCATCGCGTCCGCGGCACCAGCCGGCCAGTGCACCGGGATGGAAGCGGTGGATCCGCCGAGGGCCTTCGAGTAGGTCGCGCTGCGAGTTCGCGCGGCGAGGCACGCATGGCTCGCGGGTCCTGTGCCATCATGCACTCGATGAGGCCCGCTAGACGCTTTTTCATGCTCGTTTGCTTCGTACTCGCGGCGCGGCCGTTCGCCGCGCAGCCGCGCTCTGCCGCCGTAGAAGCGATCGAGCGCGCTGTGCAGGAGGCGGTGGAACGGGAGCGTGTGCCCGCGGTTTCCGCTGCCGTGGCTGATCGGTTCCAGCCTTTGTGGGCGGGCGCTTGCGGCCTAGCCGACATCGAAAACAACGTGCGCGCGGCCACCGGCACCGTCTTCCGCCTGGGTTCGATTTCCAAGCCCATCACCGCCGTGGCCGTCATGCGACTGGCTGAGCTGGGCAAGCTTGATCTGGACGCGCCCGTGCAGAGGTACGTCCCATGCTTCCCCCAGAAACCCTGGCCGATCACGGCGCGCTTGCTGCTCGGCCACCTCAGCGGCATCCGCCACTACCGGGGTCCGGAGGAGCTGCTGAGCACGCGGCACTACACGGATCTCATCGGGCCGCTCCAGATCTTCGCCGCCGATCCGCTGGAGTTCGAACCCGGAACGAGATTCCACTACACCACGTACGGCTACAATCTCCTCGGCGCGATGGTGGAGGCCGCCTGCGGCATGCCGTTCATGGATTGCCTGCGCAAGCTTGTGCTGGAGCCCGCCGGCGCCGAGCGCATCCAGCCCGATGACGTGCACCGGATCATCCCTAACCGGGCGCGGGGCTACCGCCGGACGCCCGCGGGCGCGATCGAGAACTGCGCGCTGGCCGACACTAGCAACAAGATTCCGGGCGGTGGCATGGTGGCCACGGCGGAGGATTTGGTGCGGTTCTCGCTGGCGCTGCTGGAGGGCCGGCTGCTGAAAAAACAGACCATCGAGCAAATGTTCACGTCGCAGCGTACCCGCGACGGCCGTCCCACCGGCTACGGCCTGGGCTGGTATATCGCCGAGCGCGGTGGCCGCAAGTGGGTTGAGCACAGCGGCTCCCAACCTGGCGCCGCTACCCACCTGCTCATGCTGCCTGACCGTGGCCTGGTGGTCGCTGTCCTCACCAACCTCGAGCGCTACCCCGCCCGCGCCCTGGCCTTGCGCCTGGCCGAAGCGCCGTTGAAAGCGGCCCCTTGAACGCCGGGCCCACTGTGCTACCTTGTTCGGCATCGCGATGACTTCCAGGAGGACGCCATGAAACTCACCCGCCGGAACCTGCTATTGACGACCGCGGTGGTCGCTGCGCAAGTGCAGTCCCGCAGCGAAGTCCAGGACCCTGCCGCCCAGCCCGTCGCCCGCATCCCGGGCAGGCGCTTCGAAGGCGACGCCCTGCGCGAGATCGCATTCCCGCTGGGCGGCATCGGCACTGGCACGGTTTCTCTGGCCGGCTACGGCAATTTGCGCGACTGGGAGATTTTCAATCGCCCGAACAAGGGCGGCGTGCTGCCGTTCACTTTCGCGGCTCTGCGCCTGGAAGGGGGCGGCTTGAAGACGCCGCTGATCCGCGTTCTGGAAGGCCGGCCGCACCCGCCCTTCACGGGCGCCTCCGGCGTGCCGCGCGAAACCGCGCTGGGCCTGCCGCGCTTCCGCGATGCGATTTTTACCGGCGCTTACCCGTTCGCGCAGGTGGCGCT
>JBMFPL010000387.1:0-3720 GCA_049969115.1 Bryobacteraceae bacterium
GTTCGCGCGAGCGGGGGGCTTCCAGGTAGTGGACGCTTCCGGGCACGCAGCGCGGGCGGAGACGGCGCAGGCATTCATGTTCGGCAGCGGGCCGTCGCGGCGGTTCGTGGGGGAGGTTTCGCCGAACGGCGTGCTGGCCTTCGAGTCCGTGCCGGGCAGGCAATCGGCGACGCTGGATGCACCCGGGGATCCGGGGCGGTTGAGGAGGTGGCTGGTGAACGCGTACCACCGCCTGCCGGTGGCTGCGGCCGAGGTCGAACAAGACAGGGTGCGCGAGGAGCAGTTCACGCCGGCCGACGCCCGGTGAGCCGCCTGGAGAGGGCGGCGTGTGATACAACGGCAATCAGGAGTCATGATGGTGCAGCAGGAGGATATGTTTTCGTTGAAGGACCGTGTGGCGGTGGTCATCGGAGGTGGCGGCGTACTGGCCGGCGCGATGTCCACCGGATTCGCGCGCGCCGGGGCCGCGGTGGTGGTGGTCGACTATAACGGGGAAGCCGCCGAGGCGCGCGCCCGCTCGATCCGCGAGGAAGGCGGTCAGGCGATGGGGGTGGCTTGCGACGCGACCAAACGCGCGGATCTGGAGAAGACGCTGGCGGCCACGCTGGAGAAATTCGGGCGGGTGGACATTCTGGTGAATGCCGCGGGAATCAATTCGCCCACGCCGTTTTTCGAGATCACCGAAGAAGAGTGGTACCGCATCCTGGACGTGAACCTGAAGAGCGTGTTTCTGGCCTGCCAGGTGTTCGGCAAGGCTATGATCGAGGCCGGCCGCGGCGGCTCGATCATCAACATCAGCTCGGTGTCAGCGGGGCCGCCACTTTCCCGCGTGTTCACTTACAGCATCACCAAGGCGGGTGTGAATCAGATCACGCAGTTTCTGGCGCGCGAGTGGGCGCCGCACAAGGTGCGGGTGAACGCGATCCAGCCGGGTTTCTTCCCTGCAGAACAGAACCGGCGGGTGCTGACGCCGGACCGGGTGGAGAAAATCATGGCGCACACCCCGATGGGGCGCTTCGGGGAGCCGGAGGAGCTGGTCGGAGCGGCGATTTATCTGGCTTCCGAGCGCGCCTCGTCGTTCGTGACGGGCTCGATCCTGCGCGTGGACGGCGGCTTCCTGGCGATGACGATCTAACGGTATTGGGCCGCGTTTTCCGCGAAGGAAAACAGGACGGGGCGGTCGGGGAGCCGCTCGCGGAGCAAGGCGATTTCGTCCGCGCCGTCTTGGAGCGGCAGAGCGACCTGGCCACCCAGTGCCACCGAGCGGCACAGGGCCATGAGGATTTCATGGCCTTTGTAAGCGGATTCGAAGCGGCAGGGGTGGGGCGTGGCGTCGTCATCCAGCCAGGCGGCGATGTCCTCGACGTAGGGCGGCATGTCGAGATCGTAGTTCATGCTGCCCGGGCCGGACTCAACGCTGGAGCGGGTGACGGCGCGCCAGCCGCCGCCGGTCAAGACCTCGGCGAAACCGTCGGTTCCTTGCGCACCGATGCGGGCCTTGCGCCACCAGTAGTCGACCTCGGGGACGTCGGGTGCGCCCGCGCCGCATTCGATCCAGCCGCGCACGCCGTTGGCGAAATGGATGACGCCCGCCAGGTAGTCAGGCGAAGGGTGGTTGTCGGAGAGCTTGCCGCGCCCGGCGGCTTGGGCCATGACCCACTGCGCTTCGGCGTCGTCGTTGTACCAGCGCATGTAGTCGATCAAGTGGCTGGCCATGTGGAGGAGCCAGCCGGTGGCGGTCCCGTAGAGGGTGTGGATGCGGCCCAGCGCGCCGGAAGCGATGATCTCGCGCACGCGGCGGTAGTGGGCGCCGTAGCGGTGCTGGTGGCTGACGACCGCTTTGACGCCTGCGGCTTCCAGCTCGCGGCGGATCTGCATGGCCTCGGCGCTGGTAAGGGCGATGGGTTTCTCGAATGCGATCAGGCGGGCGCCTCCGGCGATGCCCGCGCGGATCATGGGCAGGCGCAGATCGGGGAGCGTGCAGAAGCAGAAGACGTCGGGTTTCAGGCGCCGGGCCATTTCGGCAGCGTCGGCGCCGGCCTCGACGCCGAAACGCGCGGCGGCGGCGGCGGCGCGGTTGCGGTCAATGTCGCAGACGCCGGCGAGCTGGAAGCGCGGGTTGGCGTGGAAGGCAGCGGCGTGATGCATGCCGCGCTTGCCCATGCCGACCACGAGCACGCGGTAAGGCATCGGGATTCTCCTAAGCTTGGGCACGGTCCCACTCGAGGACCTTCTCGATGACGTAGTCCACTTCCTCTTCGGTGAGCTCGGGGTACATGGGCAGCGAGATGCAGCAGGCAGCGTTGCGTTCGGAATTGGTGAGTGGGCCGACGATGCGCGCGGGCTTGCCCCACGGGTAGCCTTCCTGCTGGTGGATGGCGATGGGGTAGTGGCACTTGGCGTCCACGCCATTGTCGTTGAGGTGCTTGAGGAGGACGTCGCGCTGGTCGGGGCGTTTGGTTTCGATCACGTAAAGGTGGTAGACGTGTCGGTAGCCGGGCTTCTGGTAGGGCAGGGTGATGTTGCGGGCCTGCGCGAGCCCGGCCGAGTAACGGGCGGCCCACTGGCGGCGCAGGTCGTTCCAAGCGTCGATGTACTTGAGCTTGGCGCTGAGCACGCCGGCATGGATGTCATCGAGGCGGCTGTTGAAGCCGAAGCTGTGGTAGGAACGCTTTTCCGAGCCGTGGTTGCGGAGCTTGCGCACGGCGCGGTTGACGTCGTCGCGGTTGGTGATGACGGCGCCGCCGTCGCCGAAGGTGCCCAAATTCTTCTGAATGATGAAGCTGGTGGCCACGGCGTCGCTGAGCTCGCCGATGCGGAAGCCGTCGCCGTGGGCGCCGATGGCCTGGGCGTTGTCTTCCACGACGAGGAGCTTGTAACGGTCGGCAATCTTGCGGATGGCCTTCATGTCGGCGCACTGGCCGTAGAGGTGGACGGGCACGATGGCCCTGGTGCGCTCGCTGATGGCGGGCTCGATCTTGTCGGGGTCAATGCAGTTGGTGCGCGGATCGGTGTCGACGAAGACGGCAGTGGCGCCCGCGATCCAGATGGCCTCTGCGGTGGCGAAGAAGGTGTTCGCCGTGGTGATGCACTCGTCGCCCGGGCCGATGCCCAGCGCCATGAGCGCGAGCCAGATGGCGTCGGTGCCGGAATTGACCCCGATGGCATGCTTCATGCCGAAGTAGGCGGCGAGCTCGCCCTCGAAGCGCTTGAGCATGGGGCCCATGACGTACTCGCCGCTTTCCAGCACCTGGCGGATGTTGGCGTCAATTTCGGATTGGATGTTGTGGTACTGGCGAACGTGACCGTAGAAAGAAACAAACATAATGCCCACTCCTTGTCGAGATAAGGATCGGGCGCACATCCGGGACGGGGGTTACCGGGCGGATGCCGCGCCGGCGCGGGTCGCGGAACATTCTATTAAAGCACAGGTGTGGGCTCAGGGGCGCGGGGCGGCAAGTTGGGGGCGCCAGCGCCGCAGCACGGCTAGAAGATCTTCGGTGCGCAGGGGCTTGGAGAGGACGCCATCCATGCCGGCTTCGCGGCAGCGGGTGGAATCGTCGCCGGAGGTAGAGGCAGTGAGAGCGATGATGGGTGTGTGGCGGCCGATGGAGGCTTCGCGGGCGCGAATTTCGGCGGCGGTGGCGAAGCCGTCGCGCACGGGCAGTTCGCAGTCGAGCAGGACCAGATCGTAGAGGCCGGCCTCGTGCAGGCGGAGGG
>JBMFPL010000388.1:0-3715 GCA_049969115.1 Bryobacteraceae bacterium
CGGGAGCGTTGCCTCGAGGCCGGAATGGACGGCTACGTCAGCAAGCCGATGGAGCTTGCCGCCTTGCACCGTGCGATCGAAGACGTCGTTCAGCGGGTGCGGTCCGGCGCTTCGTGTCCCTCGTAAGCCATTTCCCCGGCGGGAATTTCGAAGGGCAGGCGGTTCTGGGGCGGCGGCAGTGGGCAGGTGGTGTAAGGCGTGTAGGCGCAGGGCGGGTTGACGGCGCGATTGAAGTCGAGTACCGCCCGCCCGCTGCGCGACGCATCGGCGTAAAGGAAGCGGCCGGCGGCGTAGGTGGTCTTGCCTGCCGTGGCGTCGCGGAAAACGATGAATAGCCTGTCGCCAGCACGGGCCGCCTCCAGGCGGTAAGTCTTGCCGTGGTGCTCGAATTCGAGGTCCCCTGCCTTTTCCATCACGTCCTGCGTACCCACGATCGTGTCCAGCACCAGCTTGCGTGCAGCGGGGGCGGGCAGAAAACGGGCTTCGATGCGCCATTCCGGGCGGGCGGGGAACCACTTCAGACCAGCGAAGTTCTTGCGTAGCGTGCCTTGCGGATCCTTCACCCGTATGGCGTAGCGTTCGCCCCGCCGCAGTAGCAACAACTTGAGGCGACCGATTTCTAACAGGCTCGGCTGGCCCGAGGCGTCGGAGCGGAGTTCGGCCGTCTGAACGGGCTTGCCATCGAGCAACACGCGGACCCCGGGGGCCGCGGTGAATACCGCCCGGCCTGTTTCCAAGCGGATGAAGCCCGCCTTCGCCGGGGCTGCATCAGCCGGCAGGAGGACCTGGCTGCCCGGAGACGATCCTACGGAGTTATTGCCCTCTTCCAGCCAGAACAAGCCGGTCACCGTGAGCCAGCCATCCTCGGAGAGCAGCGAGGCCTCCCTTTGCTGCCGCCACTTTTCTAACGAAGCGCGCCATGCAGGTTCCGTGGCTGCCATGGTTTGAAACAGAGTGAGCGTCAGCAGCGATCCGGCAAGCATCTTCAACGATTGTAGGCATGAAACCTCTTTTCGGGCAAGCCACGGTTGGAACGGCTTGGTGTCGTGGTGACGGCCGTGGTAATTTTAGGACGGAAACTTGAGTCATACGGCCCGCGGACGCAGGACAAACGGGTCCGGTTTTCCACGGGTGTTCGGGTGAGCTTTATGGAGAACTTGCTGGTCATACGGATCTTGTTCGTTTCGCTTCTTGTCCTTGCGGCTTACTTTCTCAAGCCGTTCGGGCTGAGCGGGCCCCTGGCGGCGGCCGTCGGGCTGGCGTCGGGAGCGGTCATCGTGGTGTTCGAGATGCGCGTCAAGGAGATCAGTCTGAAAAGACTGATCGGCGCCGCGGTGGGATCGGTGCTGGGAATCCTGGGTGCGTATCTCATGTCGCTGGTGCTGGCCAGCGCGATGGAGGGCTCCCACAGCCTGCCGTTCGTGCAGGTCGCGTTGCTGCTGTGGATGACTTACGTGGGTCTGGTGGTCGGCGCCAGCAAGGGGGAGTTGCTCAATCTCGGCAGCCTGGGGGGTATCTTCGGGGGCGAGAAAGCCGGCAAGCAATCCTTCAAGATTCTGGACACCAGCGTAATCATTGACGGGCGCATCGCCGACGTGGCGGAGACCGGCTTTCTCGACGGCACCCTGGTCATTCCGCAGTTCGTGTTGCGCGAGTTGCAACTGGTGGCCGACTCGCCCGACGCCTTGAAGCGTAACCGCGGGCGGCGCGGCCTGGACATCCTCCAGCGCCTCCAAAAAATGTCCCATTTGAGCGTGCAGATCCTGGAAGACGACTACCCCCACGTCCGTGACGTGGACATGAAGCTGATCGAGCTGGCGCGCGAGTACGACTGCAAGATCGTCACCAACGATTTCAACCTAAACAAAATGGCCCAGCTACACGGCGTCGAGGTGCTCAACATCAACGAACTGGCCAACGCTCTCAAGCCGGTGGTGCTGCCCGGCGAATCCATGCGCGTGTTCATCCTCAAGGAGGGCAAGGAGCACAACCAGGGCGTGGCTTACCTCGACGACGGGACCATGGTGGTGGTGGACAACGCCAAGCGGATGATCTCCAAGACGATTGACATCACGGTGACCAGCGTCCTCCAGACCACTGCCGGCAAGATGATTTTCGGCAAATTCGACGAGCGCGTACACGCCGTCTACGACAAGCCGCCGCAGGCGGAAAAGCCCGAGCGTTCCGACCGCAGCAGCCAGCGGGAGGCGGGTATTTCTTGGCGGGCCGGCCGGACGCAGGATTGATGCCTGCGGGTGCGGCGGGTCTGTCCCGCGCGGAAGTTGCGCCGGCTGGTGGCGGGGCCCGCCCCCCGGCGGTACAATCGTAACTTCGACGCCCGCCGCCCGCTGAAGGGCACGCACTGGAAGCCATGAAAGTTGCCGCCATCATACCTGCCGCCGGGCTAGGCACCCGGATGGGGAGGAGCTCGGCAGAAACCTCAGGGGTAAGCCGGAAGCAGTTCATGCTGCTCGACGGTGCCCCGATCCTGCTGCACACGTTGCGCAAATTCCTGGGCTGCCCCCTGGTCACGGAAATCATCGTGGCGCTGCGCCGAGAGGACATGGAATGGTTCCCAGCGCTGGTGGAGCGCGAAGGCCCCGGCAAGCCGGTGCGCTTCGTGACAGGTGGCAACAGCCGGCAGGAGTCCGTCAAGAACGCGCTCGATGCGGTGGCGCCCGACACCGACCTGGTGGCGGTGCACGACGCCGTGCGGCCTTTCATTGACCCGGGCACGCTGGAGAAGGTCATCCTCGAGGCGGCGCAGACGGGCGCTGCGATCGTCGGCATCGTGCCCGTGGATACGGTCAAGCAGGTGCGGGGAAACAAGGTGCACGGCACCCTGCCGCGCGAGCGCCTGATACTGGCGCAGACCCCGCAAGTGTTCCAGTACGCCTTGCTCAAAGAGGCCTTCGAACGCGCCAGCCAGGACGGGTTCATCGGCACGGACGAATCGAGCTTGGTGGAGCGCCTGGAGCGTGTCGAGGTCAGCGTGGTCGCGGGCAGCGATCGCAACATCAAGATTACCAAACCCTCCGACATGGAACTGGCGCGCCTGTTCCTCAGCGAAGAAACTGCGCGGCGCAGGGCCTCCTGAATGCAGCCCCCGATTTGCTGGAGCGGCATCGGCTGGGACATCCATCCTCTGGTCCCCGGGCGCCCGCTGATTCTGGCCGGCGTGCGGATTCCCTCGGAACTGGGACTGGCTGGCCATTCTGACGCGGACGTGCTCGCGCACGCGGTCACGGACGCTTTGCTCGGCGCGGCAGCGCTGGGCGATATCGGCCAGCATTTTCCCGATTCGGATAGGCGCTGGCAAGGGGCCGACAGCCTGGCCATCTTGCGGCAGGCGCTGGAAATGGTGGGCGCCCACGGCCTCCGCGTCCTGCACGTGGATGCGACCGTGATCCTGGAGCAACCCAAACTGGGGCCTTATCGGGAGGCTATCCGCGAGAAACTGGCTGCGACTCTGAGCCTACCCCTCCAGGGTGTCTCGGTAAAGTTCAAGACTGCCGAGAAAATGGGACCGGTGGGAGAAGGGCGCGCGGCGGAGGCGCTGGCTATTGTGACCGTCGCGCCCGGGCCCTGAGCCGCGCCGCCTTGTGCCAGCATAACAACCGATGCGGATCGAGTTTCGGGTGGAGGGTATCCTGCTCGCCGACCTCGACCTGTGGCTCGACCCCAGGCAGTCGTCTCGCAGGACATAGATCTCTCA
>JBMFPL010000389.1:0-3713 GCA_049969115.1 Bryobacteraceae bacterium
GACGGGCGGGATCGCGCTGCGCCTGGTCGAGAAGCAGGTGCACGGCGAGGCAATCGCAGGCCATGTCCACCAGGCGGCGCGACATGTAGTCGGTGTAGTCCCGGTCGTTCAGCGCCTTGAGATGGGCGACGGAAGACGCCAGCTTCTCTCGCGCCTCGCGCGCCAGCAAAGCCAGGCGCGCCAGCTCAGGTCGGTAGTCGCGCTCGCCTTTCAAGGCCAGGTACTGGCCGAGAGCGCCGCTCAGGATGCCGCCCAGCGCGCCCACCACCTGCAACTGCGTGGTGCCTTCGTAGATGGTGGTGATGCGCGCGTCGCGCCACAGCCGCTCTACGGGGAACTCGCGCATGTAGCCGGGGCCGCCGTGGATCTGGATGGCATCGTAAGTCGCGCGCACGGCCATCTCGGAAGCGTAGGCCTTGGCCATGGGCGTCAGTACGGAAGCCCAGGAGGAAACCTCCTTGACGCGCGCGCGCAGGGCCGGGTCCCGCGAGCTTTCCTGCCGGCGCTCGAGAATCCGGCGCAGATCCATGAGGCGGCTGGCCTCGTAGGTGATGGCGCGGGCCGCCTGGATCTCGGACTTCATGCGCGCCAGCATGTCGTAGACCTGCGGGAACTCGATGATGGGCCTGCGGAACTGCACGCGCTTCTGGGCGTACTTGCGCGCCTCCTCGTAAGCCGCTTGGGCGATGCCCACTGCCTGCGCCGCCACCGCCACGCGCGCGCCGTTCATCAGCGACATCACGTAACGAATCAGGCCCATGCGCCGCTGGCCGACCAGCACGGCGGGCACGCCGTTGAACTGCAACTCGCAGGTGGGCGAGCCGTGAATGCCCAGCTTGTTCTCGATGCGGCGCACCACCAGCTCGGGGCAGCGCTCCACCAGGAACATGCTCAGGCCGCGCCCGTCCACGCTGCCTTCCTCCGAGCGCGCCAGCACCAGGCTGACCTCCGCGCAGCCATTGGTGATGAAGCGCTTGACCCCGTAGAGCCTCCAGGTGCCGTCGGGCTGTTCGACGGCTTTCAGGCGCACCGACTGCAAGTCCGATCCCGCCTCGGGCTCGGTCAGGATCATGGCGCCGGTCACCTCGCCGCGCGCGAACAGCGGCAGGTATTTGTCCTTGAGCTTGTCGTCGGCGAACTCGTAAATGGTTTCCGCGATGTCTTGCAGGCCGAAGAGGTTCATCAGGCTGGCGTCGGCCTGCGAGATCATCTCGGTGGCCATGGTGTAAAGGATGCCGGGGAAGTTCAGGCCGCCGTAACGGCGCGGGAGCGTGAAGGCCATCAACCCCGCCTGCTTGAGCACCTTGAGCGCGCGCTCGGTCCCGGCCGCGTATCGCACCTGGCCGTCTTCGAAATGAGCGCCTTCGCGGTCCACTTCGGCGGCCAGCGGCGCGATTTCCTGCGCCGCGATGGCGCCCAGCATCTCCAGCACGGCGCGGTAGCCCTCGCGTGCGTCTTGGTAAGAAGCCGGGGCGTCGTCGTACTGGCTGGTCTGCGTGTACCCTTCCTCCAGCGCCTCGACAATTTCTTCCAGGTCCAGGTGCTCGAAGTGCCACTGGATGTCCGGATTGCCGGTGAAGTAGTTGTCCACGGTCCAGCCTCCTAGAGCTTGCCCCGGAGCGCCTTGATCAGGCGCGGGATCACTTCTCGCACGTCGCCCACGATGCCGTAGTGGGCCACGCTGAAGATGGGCGCTTCGGGGTCAATGTTGATGGCCAGGATCTTGCCGGATTCTTCCATGCCAGCCCGGTGCTGCACGGCCCCGGAGATACCGCACGCGATATAAAGTTTGGGACGCACGGTGGTCCCGGTCTGGCCGATCTGGTGATCGGCGTGGATGAAACCGGCGTCCACCGCTGCGCGGGAGGCCCCGACGGCCGCGCCCAGCACGCCGGCCAGCTCGTGGATCAGCTTGAAGTTTTCTTTCGAGCCCATGCCGTAGCCACCGGCCACGATGATGGCCGCGGAGCGCAAGTCCACCCGCCGCGGGTGAATCCGTCGCTCCAGGATGCGCACCTTGAAATCGCCCGGTTCGGGGTTCACGGGAACTTCGATGTAAGTTCCGCTGCGCCCCTCTACGGGATCGGGCACGCGCATTACTCCCTCGCGCACCGTGGCCATCTCGGGCAGATGGTCCGGGCTGACAATGGTGGCGATGATATTGCCGCCCCAAGCCGGCCGGATTTGCAGCAGCTTGTTCTGATAGACGCGGCCGCCGGATTCATAGGAGCCGATCTGCAAATCCGTGCAGTCAGCGGTCAGGCCGGTCTTGAGCGCCGAGGCCACGCGGGGCGCCAGGTCGCGGCCGAGCGGCGTGGCCCCGTAGAGCACGATCTCCGGCTTACGCTCCGAGATCAGATTCGTCAGCACGCGCGCGTAGGGCAGCGTGGTGTACTCGCCCAGGCACTCATGATCGGCGCCGTAGACGATATCAGCCCCATGGGCGAACAGCCGGTCGGACAGGGAGCGGATGCGGTGGCCGAGCAGGACCGCGGCCAGGGGCACGCCCAGGGCGTGCGCCAGCTCCCGCCCCTTGCCCAGCAGTTCCAGCGAGACGCCTGCGATCTCGCCATCTTCGATCTCGGCAAAGGTCCAAACTTCTCCGTGCTGCGGCATGAATTGCGATCACCTCCGGCCGGGCTTACCCGAACGTCCTCTCCTCGATCAGCTCGCTGACCAGCTCTTTGATGCCCTTATCGTCGGGCGAGAAGAAGCGCAGGCTGCGACCTTTGAGCACCACGCTGTCCACCTTCTTGACCTTGGTGGGCGAGCCACCCAGGCCGATGCGGGCCAGGTCAGCCTGGATCTCCTCGGCGCCCCAAGTCTCGATGTAGAGGCCGCGAGCTTTCAGATCGGCCAGCACCTCGTCCACCTCGCAGCGCCGGCGCCGGGCTTCCGCCTCCAGTTCGAACGCGCAGCGCGCGTGGCGGTACTTGAGCAGGCGTCGCGCATTGGGCCACCGAGGACGGTTGGCTGTGCGGGGAACGGTGATCAGCAGTGGCAGTTCGGCTTCGACCACTTCCTCGCGCCGCCCCAGATCGCGCCGCAGGCGCATGCGCCCGTCGCTTGCTTCGATGGCTTCCACCACGTAGGTCACCTGGGGGATGCCGAGCTTTTCGGCCACCTGGGGCGGCACCTGCGCGGTGTCCCCGTCAATCGCCTGCCGCCCGCAGACAATCAGGTCGAACGGCATCAGGTGAGTGGTGATGGCCTGGGCGATGGTGTAGGAGGTAGCCAGCGTGTCCGCCCCGGCGAAGCGGCGGTCGCTCAACAGGATCACGCGGTCGGCCCCGCGGCAAAGCGCGTCGCGGAGAATGTCAGCCGCGCGGGGCGGTCCCATGGTGATCACGATCACCTCGCCGCCATAGCGGTCTTTCAGCTCCAGCGCCATCTCCAGGGCATTCAGATCCTCGGGATTGAAGATGGCCGCCAGGGCCGCCCGGTTGAGCGTCCCGTCAGGCTTCATCACTTCGCCGGTGACGTTCTTGGTGTCCGGCACTTGTTTGGCAAGGACGACGATCCTCACGGCCGCCTGGTTCGCTCCTTGTTTGAACCGGCGCAGCGCCGGCGCGCCGGCGAATGGACAGGCAAGAAACCCAAGCTAGCAGATCGGCCGCCGGAGCCGCAAGGCGCGCCCGCAGGGGCGCTCTCGAGGTGCTATCATATGCCGGTGTGCAGGTGAGTCGCCGAAGCTTGCTGGGGCAGGCCGCTGT
>JBMFPL010000390.1:0-3706 GCA_049969115.1 Bryobacteraceae bacterium
CCAGCAGACGACGGCGGGGAACGGCCCGGGCCCCTGATTGCGGGGAATCAGGAGAAGGTGTTTCTGATAGAAGTCCTTTTCGATGGGCAGATCGAGGCGGATGCGCGTGTAGGCATCGAGCTCGCGCGTTTCCAGGATGCGGGCCCGGCGAATGTCGCCGAACCAGCGGCGATCGCGGCGGTCAGGTCCGAGCTTGCCCAGGATGCGGGTCCACAGCGCGAGCAGTTCTGGCCGGCGCTTGCGATACCAGTCCTCGGGCGACGTCAAGCCCTCGACCAGCGAGGGAATGATCTGGCGCTCGCCGCCCGGGTCGGCAACGGGGCTCTCGCGCGATGTCACGCGGTGGTAGGTCAGGCGGGTGGCGTCCTCCGCGGGGGCCTGGCCGGCCCTAGTAGGTCCCGCCGACTGAGCCACGAGCAGGCTCAGGCCGAGGATGGTTACTGTCTTCACGTGCGCACCACGGTGATGGAATCGAATCCTTCTTCGAGCGTGGGCGGGACGAGCCGGGCCGCCATTCTTTCCAGCGCCTCCTCGGGCACCACGCGTTGGCGCCGCCGGTTCCTTGCCTTGCACACCTCCAGGGGGACGTCGAAGAACAGGGCCTCTACGCGGCAGTTGAACAGGCGCGCCATGTAGATGTAGGGGCGCCGTTCCTGGGGTGTCAGGTGGGTGGCATCCATGTAAGTGATGGGTCGGCCGATGGCGATCCGGTGATAGAGCAAGTAGCGCATGGTCGGGAAGACGCGGGCGTGGATAGTCTGGTCCGTCTCGTCGTCGGCCAGCAGCTTGCGGATCGCGTCCGAAGAAAGGCTGGGCAGGCGATTGCGTTCCAGGTACGTAGTCTTGCCCGATCCGGGCAAACCGACCACCACCACAATGCAGCAGCGTACGTCTCGGGGCAAGGGCTGCCCCGGCATGGGCGCGGGCGCAGGCATAGGCCGCACATTGCAGCTTAGCGCGCTTGCCTGACCGCTGCGGAGGAGGGAGTGGACGCGTGCTCAGGCGGCCTCCAGCTCCCCGCGGTCGGCGGCTTCCTGGCAGGAAATGCAGAGCGAACACCAGGGAACTGCCTTCAGCCGGCGTGCGCCAATTGGGCGGCCGCAGGCCCGGCAAATCCCGTAAGTGCCCGCGCGGATCCGCTCCAGCGCGGCATCCACTTGCGCGATGAGGCCAGACAGTCGGTTGACGGTGCGCACGGCGAGCTCGCGGTCGACAAAACTTTGCACGCGGTCCACGAGGTCACCCCCTCCCTGGATGGCGATCTGGGCGCGCCTTGCCGCCAGTTCCTCGCTCAGCCCGCGGCGACGGGCTTCGAGCAATTGCTGATATTTCTTCCAGCGGTGAATCATCGCAGCCTCCACTTCCCACCCCGATGGTACCGGGGACGGGAACGAGGTTCCATCCCCTGTGGCCGTGAAACGGGCGCCCGAAACCGGGTAGCCGGGACCCTCCGGGCCACCAGCGACGCCCCGGTGCTGCGAGGGCTGGTGGGGGCTCGTGCAAGCCAACGCCAGCAGGCCGGGCCTATCGCGAGGTGGGCGCGGGCGAAGGCGCGTCGAACCGGACGCCTTCCCAGCGGGCGATCACGGCGGTGGCCAGGCAGTTGCCCAATACGTTCACCGAGGTGCGGACCATGTCCATCGCTGCGTCAATGCCCAGCAGCACCGCCACGCCCTCCATGGGGAGTCCGAAGGAAGCCACGGTGCCGGCCAGCACTACCAGCGATGCCCGCGGCACGCCGGCCACGCCCTTGCTGGTCAACATCAGGGTGAGCATCATGAGCAATTGCTGGCCGAGCGTCAGTTCGACCCCTCCGGCTTGCGCCACGAACATGGCGGCCAGCGACAGGTACAGCGTGCTGCCATCGAGATTGAAGCTGTAGCCGGTGGGGATGACGAAGGCCACGATGTGCTTGGGCACGCCGAAGCGCTCCATGTTCTCGAGCGCACGGGGCAGGGCGGCCTCGCTCGAAGCGGTCGAGAAAGCCAGCAGAAAGGGTTCGCGGGCAGCGCGGTAGAACGGCTTCAGCGGAATGCGCGCCAGCCGGATCACCGTCCCCAGCACGAAGACCACGAATACGATCTGTGCGGCGTACATGGTGAGCACCAGCTTGCCCAGCCCCACCAGGATGCCGAAACCCTTGCCACCCACGGTGGCCGCCATGGCCGCGCCGACGCCCAGCGGGGCCAGGTACATCACGTAGCGGGTGTACTGGAACATGACCTCGGCCAGCGATTGGCAGAAGCGGACCACCGGTTGCGCGCGCTCGCCCACCGCCGCGCAGGCGGCGCCGAACAGGATCGCGAAAACGACGATTTGCAAGACCTCACCGCGCGCCATGGCCTCCACGATGCTTGCAGGGAAGGTGTGCTCGAGCACCGAGGCCAGAGTAGGCGGCGGCTGCTTGACAACGGCTTGCTCGGCAGTTCTCTGGAGGACGACGCCCTGGCCGGGTCGTATCAGGTTCACCGCCGCCAGTCCGAGGAACAGCGCCACGGTGGTAACGATTTCGAAGTAGACGATGGCCTTCAGTCCGATGCGACCCATCTGCTTGAGATTGCCCGCGCCAGCGATCCCGTAAACCAGGGTGGCGAACAGCAGCGGCGCGATGATGGACTTGATCAGGCGGAGAAAGACGTTGCTCACCAGGCTGAGTTTGACCGCCAGCTGCGGCGCCGCCGCGCCCACCGCAATGCCCGCGGCCATGCCCAGGAAAATCCAGGCGGTCAGCGAGAGCTTCCTCACCGTTCTCCCCACTTCAGCTTCTGGCGCAAGACGTCGAAGAACAGCGAATGCGGCGGGCGGATCAACTGCAAGCAGTGGGGGGAGGAACGGCAGATGACCTGGTCGAGGCTTCGCAAGGGTTCGCCCACCTGGCCGTCAATGGTGAGGTAAGTGTCGTTGTCGGCCGCGCGGTTGACGATGCGGATGATGCTGGTGTCGGGAACGATCACCGGCCGGTTGGTGAGCATGTGAGGGCAGATGGGCGTCAGGCAGAGCGCGGCCACGCGAGGGAAGATGATGGGGCCGCCGGCGGAAAGCGAGTAGGCGGTGGAGCCGGTGGGCGTGGCCACGATCAGCCCATCGGCCTTGTAGGCGCAGACGAAATGGGCGTCCACGTAGGCATCCAGGTCGATCATGCGCGCGATCGAGGCCTTGGTGAGCACGACGTCGTTGAGCGCCTCGTAGCGGGAGACGACCTGCTGGCCGCGCACGACCTCGCACTGGAGCATCCGGCGACGCCCGATGCGGTGTTCGCCGCGCAGCGCGCGCTCCAGTTCGGGATAGAGCTCGTCAATGGTGATGGCGGTGAGAAAGCCGAGGCCGCCCAGGTTCACGGGGAACAAGGGAACGTTGCGGCCGCGCAGCGCGCGCGCTGCGGCCAGCAGAGTGCCGTCGCCGCCCAGCACGATAACGAGCTGGCAGCCTTCGGGCACCTCCTCGCGCGGCAGGCCGTCGCTCCGTCCCAAGTAGGCCGCGGTGGTGGTGTCGTATCGGACCTGGATGCCGCGCTCGCGCAGCCAGACGACCAGCCCCGGCACGACCTCGAAGGCTCGCGGCACTCCGGGCTTGGAAATGATGCCGATGACGCTAACCTCGGGCATAGAGCAGAAACTCCCGGTTGCCTTCAGCGCCGCGAATGGGGCTTTCGATCCAGTCGGCGCGGAAGCCGAGCGCGGCCACCGCGGCCGCCACCTTGCGGCAC
>JBMFPL010000391.1:0-3706 GCA_049969115.1 Bryobacteraceae bacterium
GTGGATATCGCGTTGGAAGAGTGCCGTCCCAAGCGAATGAAGGGCTACGGGGCGTTGCCCCAGCAGCGGCTCGCCGAACTGGAAGCGGTGGTGGATGAGCTTCAGAATCTGGTGGCGCAGCTCGACGCCTACCTTGCGCAGGGCTCGGCGCAGGATCTCGCCGCGCGCCTGGAGCGGCTGGAACGCGCCGGGGTGGACTTGGAGCTGGCGCGCACCTTGGAGCGGATCATCAACCGCTGGCGCCTGGTGGAGTTCCGTCCCGCGCTCGCGGCCATCGTGGACGGGCTGGAGAGCCACAGCTTCGAGATTGCGGTTTTCGGCCGGGTGAGCTCAGGCAAGTCTTCCCTGCTGAACCACGTGCTGGACACGGGCGTGTTGCCGGTGGGCGTGACGCCCATCACGGCTGTGCCCACGCGGATCATGTACGGCCCTTCGGCGCGGGGCCGCGCGTGGCTGGCGGGCGGCGGGATGGAGGAGTTCGCTCCCGACCGGCTGCGCGAGTATGTGAGCGAGGAACTCAATCCTGGCAACCAGAAAAACGTGATCCGCCTGGTCCTAGAACTGCCCTCTCGGCGTCTCGAGGAGCGCGTTGTTTTCGTGGACACGCCCGGGCTGAGCTCGCTGGCTACGGCGGGTGCGGCGGGAACGCGCGCCTACCTGCCCCGCTGCGATCTCGCCGTGGTCCTGGTGGACGCGGCCGCGACGCTGACCCCGGAGGACGTGGCCCTGATCCAGGCGCTGCACGAAAACGCCATCACGGTGCACGTTCTGCTCAGCAAGGCGGACTTGTTGAGCGAGGCCGATCGCGGGCGGATGCTGGCTTACGTGATCCGCCACATCCGCACCGAGCTGGGCCTCGATCTGGCCGTGCACCCGGTGAGCGTGATGGCCGGTCACAGCCATCTGCTCGATTCCTGGTTCGAGCGCGAGATCCTGCCGCTGTGCCACCGGGCCCGGGAGCTGCACGGGCGTTCGCTGGCGCGAAAGACAGCCATGCTGCGCGAGGGGGTGCGGGCCGCCCTGCGGGCGCGGCTGGAATATGCCGCGCGGACCGGGCCAGGCAGCGAAGCCTTCCAACAGGCCGAGACTGCCCTGCGGGTGCTCAGCGGGCGCTTCGAACAAGCGCGCGCGGAATGTTTCCGCGTGGCGGACGGCCTCCGCGACATCGCGGGCGAAGCGCTGGCCCGCTCCGCAGTCGCCTTGGTGGAAGCCGGCGGGCACGGGGCCCGCGGGGTCGTCTCCCGGGTGCTCGAGCAGGTCGCAATCGCGCGAGCGCGCACCGTGGCCGGGCTTCTCGAGCAGGTTGCGCGCGACGTCGTGGCGACGCTGAGAGAGGTCTCGCAGGCGGTGGGGATCGCATGCAGCATTCCCGAAGAAGCCGAAATGATCGGCTCTTTGAGCGAACTTCCGCAGCTCGATACCGGAGGACTGCCGGTCCTGGCCAGGCCGCCGCGCTGGTCCAGGCTGGCGGACAAGGCGCTCGCCCGGCGGATCGCAGAATGGCGACTCAGGCGTGCCGCAGGGCCGCAGATTACTGCGGCGCTGTGGGACTACGGCCGCCTGCTCGAAGCCTGGGTGCGGCGAAAGCTGGCGGAGCTGGAGTCGCGCTACGAGGCCTGCGCAGGAATTCTACGCGCGCGGTTCGAACACCTGGAGTGGCACCGGCCAGCCGGCTCCGAAGAACAGGCCGCGTTGATGCGGGATCTGGCCGCACTGGATGCGTGGCCCGAGCAGGTTGCCGCCCGCCGCGGCTGGAAAGCGGCCCACCTGCGTGTCAAGATGAAAATTGGCGCCCGCCATCCTCGCTGGTACGGGCTTCCTTTGGGAGGCATGACGGTCATGGCGATGACTCGCAGGGCGATCACAGCGTTTTTGCTTTTGGGGTGGATCTGCGTGGCCGGCGCCGCGCCGCGCAAGGCGCGCAACGTCATCCTGTTTCTCGGCGATGCGGGTGGCATTTCTACCCTGAGCGCCGCCAGCGCATGGGGGCACGGCGCGCCGTTGAAACTTTACATCCATCGCATGCCGCACATCGCGCTCATGGAAACGAGCACGGCGAGCGAATGGGTGAGCGATTCGGCCGCCGGAATGACGGCCATCGTGACCGGAGAAAAGACGAACAATGGTGTGCTGTCGCAGTCCGCCAGCGCGGTGCGGGGCAAGAGCGACGGCGAGCCGCTGAAAACCATCGTCGAGTATGCGGAGCAGCGGGGGCTTTCCACCGGAATCGTGACCAACATGGCGGTGACCGATGCCACCCCCGCGGCCTGTTACGCCCACTCCAACGAACGGCGCAAGCCGGGGGAGATATTCGCCCAGTTCCTCAAGCCGCGCTTTGGGGATGGGGTGGACGTGCTGGTGGGCTCCGGCCGGAAGATGGTACTGACCAGCACCCGCGATCTGGGGATCGACGCCGAGGCTGCCTTGCGCGAGCTGGGTTATGCCGTGCTGGATCGCCCAGGACCACCGCCTGCGGATGCCCGCAGGGTTGTTGCCATCTACGATACGCAGGATTTCGATCCCTGGGAAGCAGTGGAAGGCGCCATCCGGCTGCTGGAGCGCAACAGGCGCGGTTACTTTCTCATGGTCGAGTGGGACATGCACACGGATAACCTCAAGCGCGGCCTCGAACGTGTCCTCCAGATGGACGAGGTGATCCGCCGCACGGCCTCGCGCGCAGGCGCCGACACGCTGATCATCTTTACCGCAGACCACTCCTTCGATCTGCGCATGAGGGGCGGCCGCAAGGGAGAGCCGTTGCTGGCGGGGGAGCGTTCGGCAGGCCCGGAGGGTCGGCCTTACATCCGCGTGGATAGCGGTCACACGGGCGAGGAAGTGCTGGTGGCGGCGCAGGGACCCGGCGCCGAGCGCGTGCGGGGTTTCATTTCCAACACCGACCTGTTCCGCATCATGCTGGCGGCTTACGGCTGGGCGCCGGCGCGCTGAGCCAGGAGGCCGGCCAGCAGGAATAGCGCGGCTGCCGCCACGAGCATCAGCGCTGAAAAGCCGGCCAGCGCCGTCCGCGAAGCCCCGTAAAGCGCTCCCATGATCGCGCTGCCCGCGAACCAGCTCAGCCCGAACACGGCCTGGAAGATGCCGTAGGCGCTTGCGCGCCGCCCGCCTGGCGCGAGCTGGCCGATCGCGGCCCGCAGCACGGATTCCTGCGCGCCCACCCCGGTTGCCCACAAAGCGAGTCCGGCCAGGACCGCGATCTTCCCGCCCAGGAAAACCAGCGCGGCGAACGGCGCGGCGAGCAGGGAGGCCGCGCCGAGCAGCACGAGGCCGAAGCGGTCGTACAGGCGGCCCAGCGCCAGCGCCCCCAGGCCCTCCCAGCCCATCGCGGCCGCGTAGAGGATTGCGATCCAGGAACCGCTCGCGAGGCCCGTCTGCTCCATGTGGTAGGCAATCAGCGCGAAGTCGGCGTATCCTGCGGCCAACAGGGCAGCGCCCGCCAGGTAGAGCCAGAACAGACGGGGCAGCCCGTGCGCGGCGAGGTCCGCCGTTTTGACTTCGAGGTCGCGCGGGCGCGGGAAGAGAGCGCGCGCAGCCATCAGCGCCGCGAACGCGAGGGCGGCCGGTATGGCCAGAATCGCGAAGGCGCGCGCGTAGCTGTGACGGGTTGCCAGAACCGCGGCCACCAGCAGCGGGCCAGCCACGGCGCCCACTTGATCCATTGCTTCGTGCAGACCGAAGGCCCAACCGCGCC
>JBMFPL010000392.1:0-3694 GCA_049969115.1 Bryobacteraceae bacterium
AACCGGCCACGAATAGCACCAACGACAGGCTCAGCAGTACGGTCGAAATGCTTCGCGTGTTCATCCTGAACTCCGCCTCCCTAACGCAAGCTTCGCACTTCCCTACTCAGTTTACTCCCTTGGCCCACACCGGCATGGTGTTGCGGCCTTCGGTTGTCAGTTGCCGGACTTGAGTCCCGTCGGCCAGCATAGTATAAATTTGCGGCGTACCGCTGCGCGTCGAGCTGAACGCGATATGCCGGCCGTCCGGGGCCCAGCTCGGATTCTCGTTACGCCCGGTGCCGTGCGTCAACTGGTCGAAACGGCCCGTGGCCACGTCCATGATGAAAATGTTGAAGTTACCGGGCGCATAACCGCGCGTCCAGGCGAAGGCGATGTGCTGGCCGTCGGGATGCCAGCACGGGTTGGACGCGTAACCTTCGCCATCGGTCAGCCGGCGCACGTCTCCGCCTTCCAGATTCATGCGGTAGATCTGGTGAGGTCCGCCGCGGCCGGACACAAAAACGATTTCGGCGCCCGTCTTGGGATTTACCTTGGGCTCGACTTCGATGGCGCGCACGAAGGAAAGCCGCCGCAAGCCGCTGCCGTCTATTTGGGCGATGTGGATCTGAGGCCAGCCATCCACCGACGCTGAAAACACGATGCGCTGGCCGTCTGGCGTGAACGATGGCGTGCCCACCATCGAGGAAACGGGATTGTAGAAAGGCAACTGCCGGCCAGTCTCCAGCGAATGGAGCAGAATCCGCGGCGTGCCCTTAGCGTAAGTGGTGAAGGCAAGGATCCTGCCGTCGGGCGATACCGCCGGCATGGTGGAGACGGAATTGTAATGCGTGATCTGCCTCTGGTTGGAGCCATCCGGGTCCATCGCCCAGATTTCCTTGACGCCCGGGCGACGCTCCGATACGAAATAAATCTTGCTCCCGGCCAGGCTCACGCCGCCGAACTGTCGCAGGATGTCGGCGGCGAAGTCGTGCGCCACCTGGCGGGCGCCGGCTTCGTCCAGCGATCCCAGATAGGTCTTGCCGAATACCTGCGCGCTGGAGGGCTCGGGCAGGCCGGTATTGTACAGCCAGCCGAAGAAAACGAAACTATCGGCCTGCACGCCTGCGTAACCGAAGGCCAGGTAGTTGGCGTTGACGGGCGGGTCAGCCCAGTCCCGCAACCACAAGCCGCGCCCAGCCGGATCGGGCTTGCCAGGGACGGGTCGGCGGAAGTCTTCAGGCCGCTGGGGGAACAGCAGCGGGTACAGGCTCTTGGGCGCCAGATCGAACAGGCCCGAACTTTCCAGGTCGTTCCAGAGCGTGCGATTGAAAACAGCCATCAGACCCTCGGCCTGCCCGGAACCGCGCAGGTCGGGCACCGCGATGCGGGTGCGATCGCCCTTGGTGATCTTGATGATCACATCCTGGGCGCTTGCCAGCCACCAGACGGCAAGGCACGCAGAGAAGGCGAGCAGCGCTCGTTTCATCGGACCGTTCTCAACGCTTCAGTTGGAACCAGATTTCGACACGGGCCTCGTCGCGCTCGAAGCCTGCGGGCAGCGGCGGGAAGGGGCTGGCCAGGTAAATGGCCCGCTGCGCCGAATAATCCAGGGCGCGGTTGCCGCTGCTCTGCACGATAGTCACGTTGCGCACCTGGCCATTACGCAGAATATCAAAAGTAACAATGACCGGGGGAGCCGTAGTGATGCGCGGGTCCACTTCGGAGGTATCCCATTTCTGGGCCACGCGCGTCTCGATCAGATCGCGGTACCACCCGTAACGCTGGCCGAAAGCGCTGCCCGGACCCATGCCGACGCCGCCCGCGCCCGTCTGCGCGCCGAACAGCGGCGAGCTGAGCGCCTGGCCAGACTGGCTGTAAAGCTGGTGAGGCCGGTCTTCCACCCAAGGCCGCTCGACGGGCCGGCGCCGCGCCACCTCGGGCTTCGTCTTTTCGCTCTTGCGCGCGGGAATTTCGATGGCCTCCTTGGGCGGCGCCTTGGCCTTTTGGGGCGGCGGCTTGGGCGGCGCGGGGACGCGGGACTGGGTGTCCTCGGCCACCGGATTCACGCGGCCCGAGCGGGCCGGCAGCGGGATCTGGCGCACGGGCGTCACCGCCACCGATCCCCCGCCCAGGGCGTGCGGCGTGCCCCACAACACGCGGCCGCGTTCGCCCAGCGCCTGGTACACGAACAGCGTGACGAAAACCGCCGCGTGCGCGGCCAGCGAAGCCGCCAGCCAGGCCCCCAGCGGCTCGCGCTGTTCGAACCAGTCCGTGCGCGCGCTCATGGCAGGGGGATCATCCCGCGGGTCTCACTGTGGTTTTGGACGCTCAGCCTCGTCTACCGGTTGCGTGACCATGTTCACCGCCAGCCTGGCCTCTCCCAGCTCGCTCACCACCTGCGCGATCACGTCCCAGATGGTGTCCTTGTCGGCGCGCACGTAGACTTCCTGCGCGCCGACGAAACGCTTGCGGATTTCCCGGGCCAGCAGGTTGATGTTGATCGGCTGCTCGTTCAGGTAAAGCTCGCCGTTCTTAGTGATGGTCACCACTGGCAGCTCCTTGGCGCTGTCCTTGACCTGACGCACGCGCGGCACGTCTACTTCCAGGCCGAACTCCATCACGTGCGCGGTGATCATGAAGATCACCAGCAGCACGAGCATGATGTCCACCAGCGGGACCACGTTGATGTCGGACATCGTGCTGAGGCGGCGGAACCGGCTGCGCCCGCCCCAGGAGTTGCCATCGCTGGAGAAGGCCACGGCTCAGCCCCCGAAGCTGCGGTCGGCCACGTTCATGAACTCCAGCGCGAAGTCTTCCATGCGCGCCCCGAGCTCGCGGATGACGTGACCGAAATAGTTGTAAAAGATGGCCGCCGGTATGGCTGCGGCAAGACCCATGGCGGTAGCCACGAGAGCTTCGGAAATCCCCGGCGCCACCGCTCGCAGGCTGGCGCTGCCTGCCATGGCCAGGCCCTGGAAAGCGTCAATGATGCCCCAGACGGTTCCGAACAGGCCGATGAATGGGCTCACCGAAGCCGTGGTCGCCAGCCAGTTCATGTTCCGCTCCAGGCGCGTGATTTCCTCGGAGATTCCCAACTGCAACGCGCGTTCCAGGGCCAGCTTGTTGCTGATCGTCCCGCGCGCTTTCACCTGCCGCGCGACCTCTTCATAGCCGAAATCGAAGACCGCAGCGAGCGGGCAGGGGCGGAACTGCTCGCTGGCCACGGCCACCTGCTCCAGCCCGTTGGCCTTGCGGAACGCCCTCAGGAAACGCTGGTTGGCCAGCCGCACACGGCGGAACTGCGACCACTTCTGGAAGATGATGGCCCAACTGAAGATGGAAAAAAGCAATAGGATGATGAGAACCCCAAGCGGCAGGGGTTTGGCGCGCCGGATCAGTGTCCAGATATTGACCTGCAACCAGAGAGCAACAGCGGCCTCCGCGTTCAAATCATCTCCTTTCTTCTACTTCGTATGATACCCGAGCGCGCGCAGCCCGGCTCGCAGTCTTCGCGCGGTGACGAGCGCACGCGTCATCTCGCGTATAATCTCCCTCGGATGCTGGTCGAGCTGCTGGTGGAGAATTACGCCGTCATCGAACGCGCTCGCGTCCGTTTTCATCCCGGCTTGAATCTGCTCACAGGCGAAACTGGCAGCGGTAAGTCTCTCGTGGTGGACGCGCTGGCCCTGCTTCTGGGAGCGCGCGCTTCGCC
>JBMFPL010000393.1:0-3670 GCA_049969115.1 Bryobacteraceae bacterium
TGCTCCGCTCCATTGGCCTGCCCGAGCTGCTTGTCATTCTGGGCGTCGCCGTGTTGCTTTTCGGCGGCAAGAAGATCCCGGAGGTCGCCAAGGGCTTGGGCGAGGGCATTCGCAACTTCAAGATGGCTCTCAAAGGCGAGGACAAACCGGAAGAAAAGAAGCAGGCGTGATTGGCCGCTCCCACTTGCGAATCAGGCCCCGGGTAGCCGGCGGACACAAAATACCCCGCGCTCTGGCAGGCGCGGGGTTTGACTTTTCGGGCGGCTCGAAAGTCCTGCCCGTTACTTCTTCTTGGGGGGGACGATCGCGTCCCTGACCGCCTTGGCCACCCGGAACTTAACCACCTTCTTGGCCGGGATTTTGATCGTCTCGCCGGTAGCCGGGTTGCGCCCGATACGCGCCTTGCGCTCCGCGCGAACCAGCTTGCCGATGCCCGGCAACACGAACACGCCGGTCTTCTTGGTCTCCCGCACGGCGATCGAGGCCAGCGTTTCCAGGAACTGCTTGGCGACCTTGTTGGGAACCTCGCAGGTGGTGGCGATTTCCCGGATCAGTTGCGTTTGCGTCATCCGCTTGGCTTCAGCCATATACCTCCTTCACGATTCTCCCGATTGAACCGGCCCGGCCGCGCGCCGGCGGGCGTGCTGCCGGACCATAATAAATATCAAATCGCTTCAATGATAAAGAAAGTCTGCGCGGAAGTAAAGAAAAAAATGCACGAAAAGCCCAATTTTTCGGGCTTTTGAGGCTACCTTGCCCTGGCGGGCGCGGCCCGGGAGGCTGGCCAGGGCCTGGCGCCGGTTACCGGGACCGGGCCGCGGGCGCCGCGGCGCCCCTGGCGGGCGATTCAGCGGGGGCGGGGGACTCCTGGGGGGTGCGCACCAGGCCAAGAACGCGGCGCAGCTCGGCTTCCAGGCGGTCGGCCACCTCCGGGTTATCGCGCAGGAACTGGCGGGCGTTTTCGCGTCCCTGGCCGATGCGCTCGCCCTGGAAGCTGTACCAGGAGCCGCTTTTCTCCACCAGATTGTGCGCCACGCCGAGGTCAATCAGGTCGCCCTCGCGCGAGATGCCCTGCCCGTAAAGGATGTCGAACTCGGCCTCGCGGAAAGGCGCGGCGAGCTTGTTCTTGACCACCTTGACCTTGGTGCGGCTGCCCACCACGTTCTCGCCCTCCTTGATCGCCGCTACCCGGCGGATGTCCACGCGCACGCTGGCGTAAAACTTGAGAGCCCGGCCACCGGTGGTGGTTTCGGGGTTGCCGAACATCACTCCGATCTTCTCGCGGATCTGGTTGATGAAGATCAGGCAGGTATTGGACTTGGAAACGATGCCCGTGAGCTTTCGCAACGCCTGGGACATCAGGCGGGCCTGTACACCCACGTAAGCCTCCCCCATCTCGCCGTCCAGTTCGGCCTTGGGAACCAAGGCGGCCACCGAGTCAATCACCAGCACGTCTATGGACCCCGAGTTGATCAGGGCGCTGGTGATTTCCAGAGCCTGCTCGGCGTAATCGGGCTGGGAGACCAGGAGGTTGTCCACGTCCACCCCGAGCTGGCGGGCATACATGGGGTCCAAAGCGTGCTCCACGTCGATGAAAGCGGCCATGCCGCCCGCCTTCTGCGCGTTGGCCACCACGTGCAGCGCGATGGTAGTCTTGCCCGAAGCCTCAGGGCCGAAAATCTCGCTGATCCGGCCCCGCGGAAAGCCGCCGATTCCCAGCGCGGCATCCAGGGAGATCGAGCCCGAAGGGATGACCGAGACAGGCACGATGGCCTCGCGGGACCCCAGGCGCACGATGGATCCCTTGCCGAACTGCTTCTCGATCTGGCTCAAAGTGAGGTTGAGCGCACGGGCGCGGTCCTTCTCGTCCATTGACGAATCCTTTCCGCTCGTTGCCGAGCCGCGGCGGATACCACGATTATACTCGCTGCTGCCCGTGGCGGTGGGCTAAAGCTTGGGAGCGTAGTAGCCCTTGCGGGCCCGCACGATGAGGTCACGCCGCCCCTTCACCCGCACATCCACGCTCTGGTACCGCCCGTCAGTGCGCAGCGGCTCCGGCCGGTAAAAGATGTTGTACTGGTGCCGCAGCTCGTTGGCGATGTTCTCGAAGGACTGGGCGAGATCCTCGATCTTGAAGGGAAACAGCGCCAGGCCACCGGTCTCCCGCGCGAAGTAGCGCAGCACCTTGTCCCCTTCGGTGTCCAGGCGGGTGATGTTGGTCGAGATCGTGTAAATGACGACGTCCGCCTTCTGCGCCATCTCCAACGCCTGGTCGCGGGTCACGCGGCTCTGGTTGTCGTCCCCGTCGCTCAGAACCACTAGCGCCCGGCGGAACTTGTGGCGCGGCTGCTCCTGGGCCAACTTGTCGCGACAGGCGAAGTAGATGGCGTCGTACATGGAAGTACCGCCACCCGGCCTCAGCTCCCGGATAGCCGAGGCCAGCCGCTGCGGATCGTCGGTCAGGTCAGCCACCAGCTCCACGTTGGTATCGAAACTGACCACCAGCGCCTTGTCGTAGCGTGGCCGCATGACGCTGTTGAGAAACTCGATGGCCGCTTCCTGTATGAAACGGAAACGGGGACGGACACTGTTGCTGGTGTCCAGCAGCAGGGCGATGCGCAGGGGCAGGTCGGTTTCGGCCGTGAACTCGAGGATTTTCTGGGGCCGGTTGTCCTCGAAGACCTCGAAATCGTCCTTGGTCAGGTTGGTGATGAAACGCCCCTTGCGATCGGTGACGGTAAACAGGATGTTAACGCGGGTGACGTCGAGGATGATGCGAGTCTTTTCGTCCAGTTGAACGGGCTGCGAGCCAGGCTGGGCCCCGCCGGAGCGGGAACGGGACTGCCGGGCGGCAGCCACGAGGCCGCCGAGCAGCGCGATGCAAGCCAGGCGCCGGGTCATGATCATCCCCACCTTGATTATAGGGACTGCGGTCCGGCGGGCACAATCGCCGGCCCTGCGCTCGCGGGCGCAGTGTAAACTGTGCGGAGACGAGAAACCGGAGGTCCCCATGGAATTTTCTCGCAGAGGAATGATTCGAACGGCGGGGGCGGCAGCGGTGGCCCCCACCCTGCTCCGGGCTGCCCGCAAGCCCTGGCCCATTCTGGAAGGGCCGGACACCCCAAAACTCTGCCTGGGCACGTGGGACGGCGGCGACCCCAACCGGCCCGAAATCGGTATGCGCCGTATCAAGCAACTCGGCGTGAACTACGTGCTAGGCGGCGGCCCCAAGGTTCCCTGGCAGGAGGACGAGCTCCGCGCACTGATCGGGCGCTACAAGGCCAACGGGCTGACGCTTTACAACCTCATGATTTCAGGCTTCCCGAACACCATCTATGGCCGGCCCGGGCGCGACGAGGAAATCGAAAAACTGATCCAGTCCATTCGCGCCGCGGGCCGCGCCGGTCTCCCCGTGATCGAGTACAACTTCTACGCCCACCGCGCCATGGAAGGTTACTATGAAGAAACGGGCAGGGCTGGCGCCGGCTACACAGCCTTTGACTACGACCGCATGCGCGATCTGCCCCCGCCCCAAGTCGGCGCTTACAGTGCGGAGCAGCTTTGGAAAAACCTGACTTACTTCCTCAAGGCCGTGATTCCCGAGGCCGAAGAGGCTGGGGTGCGGCTGGCTTTGCACCCTAACGATCCGCCAGTCCCGGTGAGCCGGGGT
>JBMFPL010000394.1:0-3664 GCA_049969115.1 Bryobacteraceae bacterium
ACGACAGTTCATGGCCGGGTTGGGGCCTGACCGGCGCCGAAAAGCCGACGCCACCTTCAAGATGAGCGATCCCCAAACACAGCCAGCGGGTCGGCGGCGCGTTGGTTTCGAGCCTGCCTCACCAGGTCTCGAGCGAGCTGGCCGGCGTCGACCTCGGCGGGTTCACTCGTGCAGCGCGGGCGCATCCGCTGGCGTGGTCAACGGCCTGTGCGGCACCGCAACTGATCCGCAGAGCATGGCCGGTGTGCACGGCGGCCAGTCAGCGGGCTGCGAGTCGCCACCGCACCCGCTGCGTGAGCGCAGAGCGGGGAACGTCGCCAATGGTGCTGAAGCAGGCAAGGTGGGTAGCACGGGGGATAGCCATGGCGGGACAATAGTACGGTTAGGCCCGGTGGATTGCACTGTGCCCGGGTGGCGAAACCGGCAGACGCAGAGGACTTAAAATCCTCTGGGAGGCGACTCCCGTGCGGGTTCGAATCCCGCCCCGGGCACTTGGCCTCATTCGCGCCTCATGCGCGAGCTGCCGCCGGCCGGCGCTGTTTTTCTAGCGCGTGTTGACTTCCCGTTGGGTGTTGCTTGCCCGGCGCACGCGAGGCAGCTTGCAGTGCCGTTCTCTCCATGGTACGCCGGAGGTCTCGAACAGGGAACGGATGGCTCTGCGGGCAGGGGCTGCGATGCAACAACGACGGTTGGGCTCAGGTCACTTCCGGCAAGGACCGTAGCCCGCGGCGCGTGACCCATGAGAAATCGCTGCGCGGCTACTCGTCTTTAACCGCCGGGAACGCGCCTGTAAGGCCCGGTTGCAACCCCGGGCTACTGGCTGCTCTGAACCTCGTCCATCATCCGCTGGAATTTCTGCCGCTGCTTTTCGTCGAGCAGCCGGAGAATGCGGTCTTTGCCGCTGGCGCGGACTTCGTCAAGCTGGGCCTGGAGGGTGTGATAGTAAGTGAAGAAGTCGTCGAGGACGCGCTCCAGTTCCGCGGCCTGCTGGGGAGTAAGATCCAACTCTTTCTTGAGACGCTCGAGGGTAACTTGCTTGCCGCCTTCCTTCCAGGAGAGCCGCTGCGGGTTTTGCAGCCGGTGGCCCGCGATGCTCATCGCCGCTACGCCGGCTGCTGCACCGCAAATAAACACAAGCAGTAGGGTGAGCAGCACCCGGGGGTTCCGCAGGTACGCCGCACAACCTGGCTTCATGATCGGTTACTCACGGTAAGTGGCGAGCGTGACCAGCACCGTGTCGCGGTCGCGGCCGGGATCCATCCCCAAGCCGGGCGGATGATCTTCGACCGCCATCACGGTGACCGCAGGCTCCGGCGGGGCAGCCTCATTCATGATCACGAAGCCCCCGATGAGCAGCAACGCGGCCAGCGATCCCGCCGCCAGCCTGAGGGCGAACGCAGGGTCGAGGAGCGCACTCCACACCGACGCCTTGCGCCGCTCCTCGATCCGCTCCCAGACGCGGGCATAAAAGCTCGGGGCCGGCCCGATATCTTCCGTGCACCGCAGAACCCGCAGCAGCCCAGCTTGCGCACGAAACGCCGCCAATTCCTCGCGACACTCGGCGCACGCCTCAAGGTGTAACTGCGCCACGCTGCCGGCCTGCGAGGTTCCCGCCAGCAACTCCTCTAGGTGTTCGCGGATGACCTGGTGCATGGTTTCTTCCCTCAGTGTGGCTCGCTCGCCCCGTGGCCCCGAGCGGTTCGCCGGCCAAGCCGGCGCCCTCGGCCTGCGGGTCTTTCGCCCGCTTCCGGGACTTTACAATTTGCCCACGATCCCTCATCCCGTCACCAGCCGCGGCGCCGGGCGCAACATGCGCTGCGCCGCTTTCATGAGCTTCTGCCGGGCGCGGAAAAGCTTCACCTTGATCGTGTTTTCGTTGATGCCCGTCATTTCGGCCAGTTCTTCGACCGAATGGCCCTCGACCTCTTTGAGCAGCAGAAGGTTGCGTTCCTCGGCGGGCAGCCGCGCCAGCAGCTTCAAAGCCAGATCCCTCTGCGCCAGCACGTCGTCAATCGGTGGCCGCTCGTCCCTGGGCGGCTCGCTCATCTGGAGACGCTGGTTCTCGTCCTCGGTAAAGTCGCTTTCGTAGACTAGCTTCCGCACCTTGCGCTTGCGCAGGTAGTCGTAGCACTCGTTGACCGTAATTTTGTAGATCCAAGTCAGCAGGGAGCTGCGGAAGTCAAAGTTCTTGATCGAGAAATAGATCTTGGCGAAGACCTGCTGCGCGATGTCCTCCGCGTCGTTATGGTTCCGGAGGATCCCGTAGATGATCGAGTAGACCTTGGACTGGTAGCGCTCCACGATTTCGCGGAACGCGCCTTCGTCGCCAGCCTGAACCCGGCGTACGAGTTCGGCCTCGTCACTGGCCCGGTGGTCCACTTTCGCTCCGGCCCGCACGGACCCACCGGTCCCCGGAAACGGCAACACCGCGCTCAGGCCGTCCATCCTGCAGACGGAGACGCACTTGGCCCTCGCTCGGTTTCAGCGTTTTCCGGCGTTCCTCGGGCCCGTACCCGTGCATCCTAACAGATTCCTGAACCCCGCTGCGGGCTTCCGGGTGCGCCGCCCGATGGCATCGAGCCCCCTTTTTCTGCGACAATGGCGGCTGATACGCATCAATCAGGAGGGGAGAACGAAACGCAATGCTGCACATGAGCGAGACGGCCGTCAACAAAGTGAAGGAGATTCTCGAGCGGCAGCCCGATCCCAAACCCGCCGGCCTGCGGATCGCGGTGGTGGGAGGCGGTTGCTCGGGTTTCACCTATTCGATGGCTTTCGAGAACAACCCGGGGATGCTGGACAAGATGTACAACTTCGACGGTCTGAAGGTCTTCATTGACCAGATCAGCATGCTCTACCTGGACGGCGCCAGCATTGACTACATCGAGACGCCGCACGGCGCCGGTTTCAAGTTCGACAACCCCAACGTGACGAACGTCTGCGGCTGCGGCTCGCACCGTGGCTGAACCCCTGGTCGGGCCCCTGGGTTCGCCCCCCGGGCCTGTCGCGGGACGCGGAGCCCCGGCGCCACGCCACGGTGTAAGCTACGGGTATGCCCAGACTGGCCCTGCTGGGCGGCGAGCCGGTGCGCTCACGCCCTTTCCCGAGCTGGCCCCAATCTACGCCGGCGGACGGGGCCCGCTTGCTGGAGGTGCTCGATAGCGGCAATTGGGGCGGCTACCCGTTTCCCAACCGGCTGGCGGCGGAGGTCGCTGAGCGATTCGCGGCGTACCACGGCGCCCGTTACGGCTGCCTGGTAGCTAGCGGGACCATTGCCCTGCAAGCTGCCTTACAGGCCGCCGGCATCCGGTTCGGTGACGAGGTCATCGTTCCTGCCTACACGTGGGAGGGAACGGCTGCGGCCGTGCTCGCGGTGGGGGCGGTGCCCGTCTTCGCGGACATCGATCCGGATACCTATTGCTTGGACCCCGAAGCTGCCCGGCGGGCCATCACCCCGCGGACGCGGGCCGTCCTCCCCGTCCACCTGGCGATGCGCTTCGCCGATATGGGCGCGCTGATCGGCCTGGCCGTCGAGCACGACCTGATCGTGATCGAGGACTGCGCCCACGCGCACGGCGGCCAGTACAAGGGGCGCGGCGCTGGCTCGATGGGCGACATGGGCTGCTTCAGCTTCCAATCCAGCAAGCTGATGACGGCGGGCGAG
>JBMFPL010000395.1:0-3664 GCA_049969115.1 Bryobacteraceae bacterium
CGCCGCGACCGCTCAGTCAATGGCGATCTTGCGCAGCAGCCTGAAATCTTCCAGCATCTTGCCGGTGCCAAGCACCACCGAAGCCAACGGGTCCTCGGCGATGGAGACCGGCAAACCCGTCTCTTCGCGGATCCTGCGATCCAGATTCTTGAGCAGCGCGCCGCCACCCGTCAGCACGATCCCGCGGTCGCTGATGTCAGCGGACAGCTCGGGCGGCGTGCGTTCCAGCGCCACGCGGATGGCGTTCATGATGGTCGCGACGCACTCGGACAAGGCTTCGCGGATCTCGCTGTCGTCTATGGTGATGGTCTTGGGCACACCCTCGATCAGGTTGCGCCCCTTGATCTCCATGGTCAGCGGCTTGTCCAGCGGGTAGGCGGAGCCGATCTGGATCTTGATCTGCTCGGCGGTGCGCTCGCCGATCAGCAGGTTGTACTTGCGCTTGAGGTATTGCATGATGGCGTCGTCCATCTCGTTGCCCGCCACCCGCACTGACCGCGAGTACACGATGCCCGACAACGAGATGACCGCCACGTCCGTGGTGCCGCCGCCGATATCCACGATCATGTTGCCGCAGGCCTGCGTGATGGGCAGCCCGGCTCCGATGGCCGCCGCCATCGCCTGCTCCACCAAGTACACCTCGCTGGCCTTGGCGCGATAGGCCGAGTCGATCACCGCCCGCTTTTCCACCTGCGTGATCTCACAGGGCACCCCGATCACGATGCGCGGGTGCACCAGCAAGCGCCGCCCGTGCGCCTTCCGGATGAAGTAGGTGAGCATCTTCTCGGTGATCTTGAAGTCTGCGATCACCCCGTCTTTCATGGGCCGGATGGCCACGATGTTGCCCGGCGTGCGCCCCAGCATTTCCTTGGCCTCGCGGCCTACAGCTTCCACATCCCCGGTCACCTTGTTGACGGCGACGATGGAGGGTTCGTTGACCACGATGCCCTTGTCCCGAGCGTAGACGAGGGTGTTGGCGGTGCCCAGATCGATGGCGAGGTCGGAAGAGAAAAGGCTGAACAGCGAGCGGAAATTCATTCCCATCAGAAGGTTAGCACACCTTCCGACCGCGCTTCAATGAACCGCCACCCGAGCCCGTACACAAGCCGCCCCGACAGGCGTCGAAGCGAGGCGCCCGATCGAGCAAAACCAGCCGTCACGCTGGACGGGTTGGCCGGTGACTGCCAGCTTCGGCATGGCGCCGCGCAGCGGGGAAGCTCACTGCCGGCTTGGATCCGCGCCAGCGGCCCGGTCGGCCCCCGGCCAGCCTTCCGATGAAGGCAGGGCCGCCAGGCAGCGCCACGTGCGATTTTTCTTGCCTTCCGCGCGCGGTTCGCGTAACTTAGGGGTAACGGCTAACATCTAACGGGGAAAGGAGGCGGGCATGGGCGGCCTCTTCTTTCGGAGCGAGAGCCTTCGCAGGCGGGGCAGGATTGCCCGCCTGGGGTTCGTCCTGTTTCTGGCGCTGGCAGCGATTCTGTTGGCCTCCCTGATCCACGGCGTGCGCAGCCTTTCGTAAATCCGGGCCCCCTGCTCCCCGCGTGGGGGAGCCCGCCCTGCTGGTCTTAGCCGCCGATCGCTGGAACACCCGCGGCACCCGGGTCCGGTGACCGCTTCCGCGCTCGACCATCTGGAGTCCCGCGGCAAGCTGGCTGTTCTCGGCTCAAGGAGCGCGGTGATGGCCCACCTGGCCCCAGCAGCCCGCGCCTGCGCCCCGCGGCACTGGACCAGCTCCGGCCAGCGGGCCTGCGGCGCGCGGGCGCCGCCGTGTGCTGCGCGCTGAATCGAGCGGCGTGGCCGGCGCGCCTTCTTCTGCTGCGCGAACCCATGAGGGCCGCTGGACGTCGCAGCTACAGAAGCCCGGGCGAACCTCGTTCCGCACGCACGCGGACCGACCCTCCAATAGGGGTTTCAGATCATCCGCGCTCGCCCTTGTTCCGCGCGCACGCGGACCGACCGTCGCCATTACCACACGGGGGCGGGCCCAACCAACCTTGCTTCGCCCGCACCCGCCAAGGCCAGGCCCCCGCGTCGCTGCCCGCCGACGGACCGGCAGCTCACTCGGTTTGCTTCTCCGCCGCCACGCCCTGCTCGAGTCTGAGTTGCCTGGCCAGGCGCAGCAGGTCCTCGGTCACGGTCAAACTGTGCCTCACTCTCACGCCTACTGCGTAGCCTTGCTCGAGCCGCTGACAATAACAGACCTCGCCGAGCCAGCTCCACTCGCCCTGTTCGATCTCCAAGGGCGTGCCCACAGCCAGAGGCTTCTCCACCAGGAGCCGCGTTCCCGATGCGGAGACCTCGCAGAGGGCGCCAGCGAGGACTTCCTCCGGATCGCTCAACACCCGGACTCGCACGTCGCGTCGCGCAGGGTACCGGGCTTCTCCTCTTCTGTCCACCTCCCGCCTATCGTCACGCCACGCAGAAACTTTAGCCCTCCGGGCGGGCTTTCTCCAAGACCACCTCGATGAAACCTAGTGCCGCTTTGGACAGGGGCCGATCACGCCGGTAGATGAGCGAAAGATGCCGCAGCATGGGCTCCGGGGCCAGCGATGCCAGGGCCAGTTCCCCGCGCTCGCTCTCGGCCCGGCAATGCGAAGCCGCCATGAAGGAGACCCCCATGCCTCGCGCCACGAACCGTTTGATCATTTCACTGGAGTCCAGTTCCATGATCACTTGGAGGCGATCGCCCGCCGGCTCCAGCCACTCATCCAGCCGGCCACGGGTGGCGCCGTACTTGGGCAGGATCAGCGGGTGACAGGCGACCTCTTCGGCTGTGACCGCGCCGAGGCCAGCCAGCGGGTGACCGGCGGGCGCAATGAGCTTGATCTCGTCCGTATAGATCCTCGCCGCCTGGAGCCTGCGATCGGCGCGCGCCAGTTGCGCGATGCCGAAATCCACCTGGTTGTCCAGCACGGCCTCGATCACGCGGCGCCCGTAGACTCTCTCCACGTTCAACTGAACGTGGGGAAAGCGACGCCGGTACTCGAAGAAGACATCAGGCAGCACGTAAATGCAAGTGGCCTCGTTGGCTGCCACCGTCAGTTCGCCCCGCGGGCTGCGCTCCAGATCCTGGATGGCCCGCTGCGCCTGCTGCCGCAGCTCGAGAATCCGTGCGGCGAAGTCGGCGAAAATGGCGCCCGCCGACGTCAGCGAAATGCGGCTGCCGTGCCGGTCGAACAGCGGGGCGTCGAGTTCCTGTTCCAGTTGGCGGATCTGCGCGCTGATCGCAGGCTGCGAGCGGTGACAAGTCTCCGCCGCCCTGGAGAAACTCTTCAGCCGCACGATCTCCAGGAAAGTGCGGAGCTGGTCGAGATCCATGACGCCCGGATATCCTAGAAAAACTCGATCGGTCCGATAAAAAGTTTGAATTTCCCTTTTCTGGGAAAAGCTGGTACTAATTGTAACAGCTACCAGGTGGTGCGGGCGCCTGACCGCCGCCCGGGCGCGGGCAGGCACAGGAACCAGCGGGAGCGCCGCAGCCCCGGAACGGCCGCACCACCCCACCCCGGGGTTGGCGCCGTGGCGCGTCTCTGACCCTGGGAATTACCTGCAAGGTTGTGCCATTCCAGCGGGATGTCCCGAGCGGGGCAGCGAGCATTCCCACCCTCGCGGTTTTTGACGACCATGGAGTGATTGCGTTCAACGGGCGCCGCGCGCGAATTTC
>JBMFPL010000396.1:0-3618 GCA_049969115.1 Bryobacteraceae bacterium
CACGCCAGGCCGGTGACCGTGTTCGGTGGAGTAACAGCGGCGCGTGCCGAAGCCGTGCACGTCAATGTAAACCGCGTGAGCGCCCACCTCGCGCGCCACGGCCGCCACCCGCGCCGCGAAATAATCCTGCCAGTCCCTTAGCGCCGGGCACACGAAGAACTCGGGGCTGCCTCCCGGCCACCAGGCACCCTTGCCGTCGGGGCCGATCAGTTGCCAGCGGGCAATGTTCCGCCTGCCCACGCGGGAGTTCTTGTCCACCAGATAGCCCTCGAAGTACAAGCCCGTCCGTATCCCGAGCTTTGCCGCGCGCTTGATGTTAGCCCGCAGATCGGCAGGCCCGCCTAACTCGATGACATAGTCGCCCACGCGCCCGTAAGTTCCCGAGTACGCCCATCCCGAGATGTCAATGAAATCCATGCCGCCGAAAGCTTCCCCCTCGCGCATCAGTTCCTCGAAGGTGTAGCGGCTGCGTCGCGCGTCGAACAGGAGGCCACTGCCGCCGATCGGGTAATCCCTACGACACCACCAAGCATCGCGCAGCCAGTTTGGTCGAGGGGTGCGAGGCCTGTACCAGCTCGCGACCCAGCCGCGATACGCCTCCAAGCCCTCGTGCCAGTCGCCCCCGTGGGCCACTACGGCGGCCTCCGGCGCGCGGAAGGCTTCACCCGCCGCCAGCTGCACCGGGTACTCGACTCGCAAGCTGACAACAGGGCCTTTCTTTTCCAGCCGGAAGACCTTCAGTTGCGCACTGAGATCGCGCACGATCAGGGCCGCCCCGCAGTTGGCCGCGGGCGCGAACACATCGAGAAACTGGAGGGGGGAGCTGGCCGTGTAAACCTCATTCCAGGAACGCTCGGCGCGAGATATCACTGCACCCTGGCGGGGAAACACGTAGTACACATCGGAGGGGTCCGCAGCGGCGCGCACCTCCAGCCACGGGAAAGCCAACGTGAACTCGACGGGTGCACGGCTGTCGTTGGTCACAATGAAGGAGGCCACGCGCTCCTTGCCGGACGACACGATTTTGAGGTCCGTGCGCAGCGTCCCCGGCGCGGTAGCAGGCTTGCCTTCGAGAGGCTCGATGCCGAACCACCTGGAGGCTCCGAGATCCGGCTGGCGCGACGCCGCACCGGAGGAGGGCCTGGCCGGCGGCAGCGTTTCGGCGACCACCTCTGGCGGCGCCTGTTGCGAAATTCCTGCCGCGTGAAGGACCAGTTGCACGTGCTCGCTGCGATCGGCGAGTTCGACCGACTCCAGACGGCGCGCGCCGTCCAGCTCGAGCGTGTAGAGTGCGGGTTTGCGATTCAGCAGCGCGTGGCGGCGTTCGGCCGCGAGCAACGGGAACTGTTCCTCGATCCCGTCCGCGTAACGCATGCCCGCGATGACCCATGACGTCTCGCTGATTTCGCGCGCGCGCCAGCGATCCACGGGCTGGCCGGGAGCGAAGTGGGAGAGCGCGGGAAAGTTCCCGGTCAGGCTCAGATAGAGCGCGCGTCCTCTCGCTCCGCGGCCATGGATCTCGATGACCTCCCGGCCGCGCAATGAGGTTGCCGGCGCCTGGCCGCACGCCAGCGGGCCGGATATGGGTAGCGGTTCTGCATCGTCGGGCAACCCCGGGCCAGCGCATCCGATAGGGTCGCTGGCGGCCCGGAATTCCAGTTCTTCGATTTCGAGGCTCGCGCCCGAGGGCAGCGTCCATTCGAGCTGGTCCATCTGCGCCGTCTGCAGCTTGGAACGGATGTCGGTTTCAAAGACGTGGGTCCGCCCGTTGGCCACCAAGTCCTGCGCCGTCACGGCAATTACCGGCGTGCCCATGGGGAAGGGGTTTTCGGGGTTGCTGCCGCCCGGCGTCACCGGCCCTACGCTGCCGGGCCGCAGCGTGAGGATCGCGTCCTTGCCCGGGCGTAGCCCGGTCGCTCTGTAACGCAGGCGAAGCAGGCCGAATTCGTAAACCCAGATCGGCGTAGCCGGCTGCCGCCACTAGCCAGGGCCCGAACAGCGCAGGTTGCGGAGCTCGAAACCGGAGCGGAGGTCAGCGCCGCGAAGCCCCTAAGCAATGGCGAGCGATACGGCAATTCCAACGGCCGCGCGCGTTGAGATCCGCCGCCCCGCGGTGATCCCGGCCGCCCACAGGCCGGTCCCGCCTGCCCTCCGATGTCCGGCGCGAGAGTCCCGGCTGGTCACCATGCCCTCCTCGGGCGCTCGCAGCGTGCGCCCGCATTCCCCAGAATACCTGCGGGAAGAGTCGCGGGTCCGGAGCGGCGGCACTACAGACCCCGCCATGCTCGGATCGCCTGCCAGTTGCTGCTCGAGGCAGGCTAGCAGGCGACGCACGTCGGCCGGACGTCGAGCAGTCCCCAAAGCGTGGTGGGCGGTAGAGGACTCGAACCTCTGGCCTTCTGCTTGTAAGGCAGACGCTCTGACCAACTGAGCTAACCGCCCGCGACCTCTACGAATTTAGCATGGCGTACACGGGCAACGCTGCGGGTACCGTTGCGAACCGAGTCCGGGAATGGTTGGTGCGGAGAGGGGGATTTGAACCCCCACGGGATTGCTCCCGCTAGCACCTCAAGCTAGTGCGTCTGCCAATTCCGCCATCTCCGCGTCGCAGCAAACTTGCGGGCTTACTTTTTCCCGGGCGCCGGTGAGGGCTGCTGCTGGCCCTGGCCTGGCTGTGGCGGCAGAGGCAGAGGCACCGTCTGCACCGGCTGCCCCTGCTCATTATAGATGGTCATGCTGGGCTTCCCGCCAGGCGCTCCTGGGGCAGCAGGAGGAGGCGCCACCGGGGCCGCCTTGGCGGGGTGCCTCTCGAGCACGGTCGAACCCGCGCCAGCGTTACGCGTGGCGATGATCGCCAGCGTCAGCGAAGTCACCATGAATACGCTGGCCGCCACCGTGGTCGCCTTCGACAGCAGCGTGGCAGACCCGCGAGGCCCGAAAGCCGTCTGTGAGCCCATGCCCCCGAAAGCCCCGGCCAAGTCGGCGGCCTTGCCGCTTTGCAGCAGCACCACCACGATCAGGAAAAAGCACACCAAGATGTGCACGATGTACAAGAGGGCAGTCAGAACCGCCATGGATTCCTTTCCCGGCCGGGCTCCCGGGTTCCTCCTTGAAGCCCGCTGATATCAGTATAGGCGCGATGCCAGCGGCGGGTCAAACCGCTCTCCGGCCTCAAGCTTCCTGCCCAGGTGGGGCGTGGACGCGGGGACGCCACCTTGGAACTTTCCCGCCGTGCTACGATCCTTCTGTCCGCCCCGCGGCCCGGCCGCTGATCGAAAGGGACGCAGGAGCCGCCTGTGTCGCGGCACTTCGGCCATGCAACGGTGCAGCCTTTGCCGGGCCGGTACGCAGGATCTGCGCAGCCGCTGCGGCAAGCGCTCAAGAAAGGGCCTGTGCGAGAGGGAAACGGAATTGCACCGGCGAGGCTGGAGAACGGTCCAATGCGTGTGACGTGGTTGTGGATCCTGACGGTAACGCCGGCACTTCTTGCAGCCCAGCCCGCGGCACGACCGCCGTTGCCGCCACAATCGCTGGTGGAAATCCGCGGGAGGATAGCGCGTGTGAGCCTGGCCCCGGCCCGCGGCATGCCGGCCATGGAGGTGGACTCGGACCAGGGTG
>JBMFPL010000397.1:0-3617 GCA_049969115.1 Bryobacteraceae bacterium
GCACCTGCTCGTTGGCGAGCACGGTGGCGCACTGCGGGCACCAGTTCACCCACGCCTTCTTGCGGTAGGCCAGGCCGCGCTCGTACATCTTGAGGAAGAACCATTGGTTCCAGCGGTAGTATTCCGGCTCGCAGGTCGAGATTTCGCGGCTCCAGTCGTAGCTGAAGGCGTAACGCTCGAGCGTGCGCTTCATTTCCGCGATGTTGCCCAGGGTCCAGTCGCGCGGGTGCAGGCCGCGTTCGATGGCCGCGTTTTCCGCGGGCAGGCCGAAGGCATCCCAGCCCATCGGGTGAAGCACGTTGAACCCGCGCATCCACTTGTAGCGGGCCAGCGCGTCGCCGATGGTGTAGTTACGAAGGTGGCCCATGTGGAGGGTGCCGCTCGGGTAAGGCAGCATCTCCAGCACGTAGAACTTGGGCCGCGACGGGTCGGTTTCCGCCCGATAGAGCGCGGCATCGCGCCAGCGCTCGAGCCATTTCATTTCCAGTTGCTGCGGGTCGTAGTTTTTCTCCGGCATAGATCTTTCAATGTTTGCAAATTCCTGCGATCGTCCGCGTCGCTAGCCCGCGGCGTTTCCAGGATGAAGGGCAATCGGCTGAGGCGCGGGTGGTTGACCATGCGGCGGAAGCCGGCCAGCCCGATAGCGCCGCGCCCGATGTGCTCGTGCCGATCGCGCCGCGAGCCCAGTGTCGCCCTGGAGTCATTGGCGTGGATGAGCTTGACGCGATCCAAGCCAAGCACGCGATCGGCCTGTTGCAGGGTAGCGCGCAAACCCTGGGTGGTGGCCACGTCGTAGCCGGCGGCGAAGCAATGGGCGGTGTCGAGGCAGAAGCCGATTTCGAACTCCACCCGCGCCTGCGCCATCTGGCGAATGGCTTCCAGTTCCTCAAACCGTGCGCCCAGCGATGCTCCCGCGCCCGCGGTGTTCTCGAGCAGCAGCACCAAGCCGTCACTTTTGAGTCCGCGCGTCGCCCGGGCCAGCGAATCGGCCACGGCGCGCAGGCCCTCTTCCAGGGACAGGCCGCGGTGGCTGCCGGGATGCAGCACGAGATACTCCGCGCCCAGGCGGCGAGCGTGGCGGATTTCGAGGCGCAGGGCGCGCAACGAGCGTCGTCTGAGGCCGGGGTCGGCCGACGCCAGATTGATCAGGTAGCTGTCGTGCACTGCCAGCGGCCACAGACCTGCGGCTTCCCGCGCTGCACGGAACTTGCGGACCTCCACGGCGTCCAGTTCCGCGCGCGGCCACAGCCGCGGGCTGCCCGTGAAGATCTGCAACGTGGCAGCGCCCAGATCGGTAGCCCGCCGCACGGCCTCGTCCAGAGAACCGGCGATCGAGGTGTGGATCCCGAGGCGCAGAGATCCATCCTAGCAAGAAGCTCGGGGGACGGGACTGGGAGCGGGGGTTGGGACCCGAGGGGGCGCCCAGAAGTACGCCGGTCGAGGGCCTTCCCGGACAGGGCCGCGCCACCAGTACCATTCAGCCCCGATAATCCCCTTACGACCCCCGAAAGCGGCCGTTAAGCCAATCGGTGTAGAGGAGGTGGAAACCCTTGTTTATAATGGCCCACGAGGGCGACAACCGCCCAGGGCAACGTGCAGGAGGACCCCAGTTGAGCACGACCACTTACGCCCCCTTCCAGGTCAAGGTCAAGGGTTACCAGATTATCCAGCCGGAGACCACCTTCACCGGTGCGCGCATCGAGCCCTTGCGCCGGGGCTTGCCCAAGATCACCCAGTCACTGTGCCCCGAGTGCGTGCGCGTCATCGAGGCCCGCATCTTCGAGGAGCGGGGCAAGGTCATGATGGAGAAGACCTGCCCGCAGCACGGCTATTTCAAGGACGTCTACTACGGCGACGTCCGCCTTTACCTCAAGATGGAAAAGTGGAACTTCGGGGACAACCGCGGCTTGAGCAACCCCCAGATCCCCCATGCCACGCGTTGCCCGGACCAGTGCGGGCTGTGCTCGATGCACACCAGCCACACCTCGCTGGCCAACATTGACCTGACCAACCGCTGCAACCTCACCTGCCCGATCTGCTTCGCCAACGCCAACGTGACAGGGTACCTGTACGAGCCCTCGCTCGAGCAGGTACGCCGCATGCTCCAGACGCTGCGCGACGAGCGGCCGGTGGCCGGGCGCCTGATCCAATTTTCGGGCGGGGAACCCACCATCTACCCACACTTTTTCGAAGTGCTGGAGATGGCCCGCGACATGGGCTTCTCCCACATCCAGGTGGCCACCAACGGGCTCGCCTTCACCGATCTGGAGTTCGCCCAGCGCGCCAAGGAAGCCGGGCTGCACACGCTTTATTTGCAGTTCGATGGCGTCACCGACGACATTTACCTGCGCACCCGCGGCCGACCACTGCTGGAGGCGAAGCTCCAGGCGATCGAAAACGTGCGCAAGGCGGGCATGAAAATCTGCTTCGTGCCTACGATCGTGCGGGGCCTGAACGACCACCAGATCGGCGACATCCTCAAGCTCGCGCTGGACAACATTGACGTGGTGAGCGCGATATCTTTCCAGCCGGTCAGCTTCACCGGCCGCATCTCCCGGCGCGAGCTGGAGGCCAAGCGCTTCACCATGGCGGACGTGGCCCTGGCCATCCACGAGCAGACGGGTATCTGCGACCCGGTCGAGGACTGGTTCCCGCTGTCGTGCGTGGCGCCATTCTCGCGGCTGGCCAGCGCCATCCGGGGCGAGCTGACCACCACGCTCACCTCCCACCCGCACTGCTCGATGGGCACCTATCTGTTCGTCGACTCCAAGAAGCGCGGTACGCCCGTGACCCGCTTTGTGGACATCGGTGGCATGCTCCAGGAGATGGATCTGCTGGCGCGCAAGACCACCAAGCAGACCGTGAAGCTCTACACCAAGATCCAGGCCTGGAACGTCCTCCGCAAGTACTTCTACGAGGATAGGACGCCTGAAGGGCTCACCTTCCAGAAATTCCTGCAAACTTTGCAGGGACTGATGGACAAGCGCTACGGGCGCGGGGTGGCTGAGAAGAAAGGCTTTTCCTACAAGACGCTGATGGTGGCCGGCATGCACTTCATGGATTTGTACAACTACGATATCGAGCGCGTGCGCCGGTGCATCATCCATTACGCCGCGCCCAACGGGTTGCTTTACCCGTTCTGCACTTACAATTCGGGCCCGTGCTTCCGCGAGAGGATCGAGCGCAAGTATTCGGTCCCCATCCAGCGGCCTGTGGGGTTGATCCAGATCGAAGCCTGAGACCCCTACGCGTACTCGGGCTTGTGGTATAAAAAAGCCGGGAGGCAGGCATGGTCGGCGGGTGCCCGACCGACGCCCGGTTGTGGGGTTGCCTGTACCACGAGTATCCCGAAATCTGCTGGTTTGCTGCCGCGGTTGCTGCCGGGCTTGTTGTGGTCTGGCGGCGGTGGGCCCTTCTCCTGGTGGGAGTGGTGACCTTGGGAGTGGCGGCTCTTTGGAGGGCGTGGGGCGTGCTGCACTGAGAGGCTGACAAGGCGTCGCAGCATTGCTAAAATAATGTTTGGGCGGCTTGCCCGCTCGGATTCCCCGGTCGTCTAATGGTAGGACAGCGGCCTTTGGAGCCGCGAGTCGAGGTTCGAATCCTTGCCGGGGAGCCAC
>JBMFPL010000398.1:0-3616 GCA_049969115.1 Bryobacteraceae bacterium
CAAGCTGGGCAAGCCGGACGATCAGAACATCCGCGAGCTGTGGGCCGATTTTCTCGACGCCATCCGCACCGGGCGACGGCCGGTCTGCGACATCGAAAACGGCTATCGCTCGACCAACATGTGCCTGCTGGGCATGATCTCTTACAAGCTGGGCCGCGCCCTCAGGTGGGACGGCGACAAAGAAATCATCGTCGGCGATCCGGAAGCCAATGCCATGCTGCGCCGCGCCTACCGCGCGCCATGGCAGTATCCCAAGGTGTGAGGCTGCCGTGGAAGAGCGAGCCTTTTACAAGGAATCCCAGACCACACGGACGGCCCGCCTGAACTGTCCTTACTGCCGCACCACGGAAAGTTACCAGTTACGCTGGCTGGTGCGCAAGAAAAAGGACAGGTTGCCGACGGGCGCTGACGACGAGGCGCGCGCCAAATTCAAAAAAGCGCAAAGTTACATGGTTCTGCTGGACGACAAGGTCGTCTGTCGCAATCCCCGCTGCCGGAAAACATTCGAAATCTCCGGGATCAAGACCGTGGCGTTCCTGGAACCGGAAGTCCCGGCGCGTCGCTGAGAGGACACCGTGCGCAGCCTGTTACCGGTTATCGGGTTGGGCCTCCTGGCGGCGTGCGAGCGCGCTCAGAAGCCTGCCGCGCCGACCAGCCCCGCCCAAGCGGCCCCCCTGCGCATCACCCACTTCTACGCCAGCCCGCCCGTACTGAAGCCGGGCGAGAGCGCCACGGTCTGCTATGGCGTGGAGAACGCGCGGCAGGTGCGCCTCGATCCTCCGCTCGAACAGCTCCGCCCCGTCTATCACCGCTGCTTTCAAGTTTCCCCGGCGCGCGATACGACCTACGTGCTGGAGGCCGAAGGCCACGACGGCAGGACCGTGCGCGCCTCCTTCGAGCTGAAGGTAGTTGGATCTCGACCCCAGAAAAAGGCCGCCGCGTCGAAGCCTGAGCCGCTGATCCTCGAGTTCACCGCGACGCCCCTGGAAGCCGCGCCCGGCAGCCGCGTCAGCGTGTGCTATTTGGTGGCCGACAACGCCACCGTGCGGCTGGAGCCCGATCTGCAGCGCCCGCCGGGACCTCGCGGCTGCATCTCGCTCGCCCTGCCGGAAACCACCCGCTTCGTTCTCACCGCTACGGCGCCGGACGGGCGCAGCGAAACCCAGTCCGTCACCGTAAAAGTCCGCTGAATTCCGGAGCGGTCACTCGACGATCGCGGCCGGGTTGGAAAGCTCGCCGATTCCCCTGGCGCTGATCGAAACCACGTCGCCGGGCCGGAGCGCCGCCTCCTCGGGCACGATGATCCCCGTGCCGGTGAGCAGCACGCTGCCCGAAGGCACGCGGTTGGCCCGCCTCAGGTAACCGATCAGTTCTTCGAACTTGCGCACCAGCGCGACAGTGCAGACCGCGCCCTCGAAAATGACCTGATCGCCGCGCTGGATGGTGCAGCGCAACTCAATGCGGTACGGATCGCCGACTTCCTCGGACGTTACCATAACCGGGCCGAGCGCACAGCAGCCCGAGTAAAACTTGGATTGCGGCAGGTAAAGCGGGTTCTCCCGCTCGATGTCCCAGGCCGATACGTCGTTGGCCAGGGTATAGCCGAGGATTTCGCCCTGCCCGCCGAGAACCACGGCCAGCTCGGGTTCGGGCGCGGTGAAGCGGGAATCGGCGCGGATGCCGATCGCCTGGCCCGGTCCCACGCAGACCCGCGCCGTTCCCTTGAAGAAGATCTCGGGACGCGGCTGGCGGAGCACGTATGCGTAGATGCCTTCCTGCTCGCCGTGCTGGGCATCGCGGAAACTCGCGCTCGGCTCGTAGGTGCAGCCGCAAGCCCAGACTTCGGGGGGATGGATGGGGATGAGCGGTCTGGCAGGCTCGGGATGGCGGGCGGCCAGCTCCTGCGCCAGTTCGGTCAGCGCCACGTGCTCGGTCTCCGCCTTGCGAATCAACTCGAGCAGGGTGTAGTTGGGCACGGGCCGCGCCAGCTCGCCCTCGAAAATCGCGGCCACCGTCTGATGGCCGAAACGGATCTGACCCAAACGCATGACCGGGAAGAACTCAGTATCTCAAGTAAACCGTCTTGAAGTCGGTGTAAAAGTCGAGCGCCGCGGGCCCCTGTTCCTTGGGGCCGAAACTGGACTCCTTGGTCCCGCCGAAGGGCAACTGGTATTCCACTCCCGCGCTCGGCAGGTTCACCGTCAACAGGCCGGCCTCCATCCGCTGGATGTATTCGAACACGCGCGAGAGGTTCGTGGTCTGGAGGGAGGCGGATAGGCCGAAGGGTACGCGATTGGCGATCTCCAGCGCCTCGTCGAAGTCGCGCGCCTTCATCACCGCCAGCACCGGGCCGAAGATTTCTTCCTGCGCGATGCGCATCTCGGCAGTGACGCCCGCGAAGATGGTCGGCTCCACGAAGTAACCCTTGTCGTAGCCAGGTCCCGTCAGGCGGCGCCCGCCGAAAACCGGCGGCCCGGCTTCCTCGGTTCCGATGCGGATGTAGCGCAGGTCGGTCTCCAGTTGCGCTTCGTCAATCGCCGGTCCCATGTCTACGCCCGGCTCCAGCCCGTTGCCTACCTTGTAGCGGCGCGTGCGCTCGATGAGCGCATCCAGGAAGCGATCGTAGATTTTCTCCTCCACGATGGCGCGGCTGGTGGCGGTGCACTTCTGGCCGGTGGAAGCGAAAGCCCCGTTGACCACGTTTTCCACCGCCAGGCCCAAGTCACAATCGGCCAGCACGATCGTGGGATTCTTGCCGCCCATCTCAAGCTGGATGCGCAGCCACCGCCGCGAGGCGTCCGCGTGCAACTGCCGGCCGACCTCGCACGATCCGGTAAACGAGATTGCCTTGAGCGCCGGGGCTTCAATCAGCGCGCGTCCCAGCTTCCCTCCGCAGCCGGCCACGAAGTTCACCACTCCCGGCGGGATCCCCGCCTCGTGGCAGGCCTCGACGATCCGCCAGGCGCTCAACGGAGCTGCCGAAGCCGGCTTGAGCACCACCGTGTTGCCGCACACCAGGGCGGGCGCCAGCTTCCAGGCCGGGATCGCGCTGGGGAAGTTCCAGGGCGTGATCAGGCCTACTACGCCGATCGGCCGCCGGATGGCGAAAGTGTGCACGCGCTCGCGCTCGGAAGGCGTGACCAGCCCGGGCAGGCGCGATCCCTCACCCGCGTAATAGCGGAAGATGTTCACCGAGCGGCGCACCTCGCCGCGGGCTTCGGGCAGCGTCTTGCCTTCCTCGCGGGTCATTTCCACGGCCAGTTGCCCGAGGCGGCTTTCCAGAATTTCGGCGACTTTGTAAAGGTAGGCCCCGCGGGCTGGCGCAGGCGTATTGGCCCAGCCGGGCAAGGCGGCCTGGGCCGCTTCCACCGCGCGGGTGATGTCCTCTTCCGTGCCGGCGACGAACAGACCCACCAGATCGTCGGTATCAGCCGGGTTGCGGTTTTCGAACAGCGCTCCTTCGACCCACTGGCCGTTGATGTAATTGCGAAACACCGGTGCGCTCACGTCCGGCTCCCTCCCGAAACCTCTTGCATGACGCCTTGCCGATCAGAACTTGACCTGGGGCACGGCGCGCGCCCCCGGCTCCACGCGGAAGTAATCGTTGTTGCGCGTG
>JBMFPL010000399.1:0-3613 GCA_049969115.1 Bryobacteraceae bacterium
CTACGGCGTGCGCCAGGCGGCCAGCGTGCTAGTGCCCATGCAGTTCCTGCAATTCTCCCGCGCGTTCGAGCGCGAGGCCGACTTGCTCGGCTTGCAGTACCTTTACAAGACCGGCTACGATCCCACCGCATTCGTGGATTTCTTCGAGCGCATCCAGGCGCTGGAGAAGCGCAAACCGGGCACCATGTCCAAGGTCTTCTCCACCCACCCGATGACCGATGACCGGATCAAGGAGGCGCAGAAGAACATCCAGGAGATTCTCAAGGCCAAGCCGGAGTATGTCGTCACCACCTCGGAGTTCGATCAGGTCAAGGAGCGCCTGATCGCCATGAGCAACCGTCGCAAGTCCGAGGACAAGGACGCCAACCGGCCTCGGCTGCGCAAGGGCCCAGGTGGCGGTCCCGTGGACGCCGAGGACAACAAAGACCGGAATGACAAGCCCAAGGACGAGGACGAGCGGCCTACACTGAAGCGGCGCGGCTGATCCAGCGCTCCCGCCGCCCGAATTCCCCGTTGAACCCCCACAGGCCTTGTCGAGGGAGCAGGTGAAAGCTTTCAGCGCTGGTAGTGCCTGAGTTTCTCTTCGAACACCGCCAGCGGGTGGGCCCCGAGCAGAATCTCGCCCTCCACGCCCGCGGGGGTGCTGCGACCAATGACAAAGCCCGGTGTGCCATTGATGCCCAGTTGGGTGGCTTCCACAATGTCTTGCTGGATGGCTGTGCGGTGCTTGCCCGTGGCCAGGCAGGCGTCGAACTCCCTGGCATCGAGTTTCAACTGCCGCGCGTGCGCCGCCAGATCCTCCTTGCTCAACTTGCCCGTGGAGACCAGCAGGTCGCGCATCTCCCAGTAGCGCCCTTGGTCGCCCGCGCAACGGGCGGCCTCGGCGGCCAGGAACGCCGAGGTGTGGAACTCGAGCGGGAAGTCGCGGCTGGCAAAGCGCAGCTTTCCGGTTTCGATGTACTTCTTGCGCAGCTCCGGGAAGGTGACCACGTGGAAACGCCGGCAGAAGCTGCACTGATAGTCGGTGAATTCGACCAGCGTAAGCGGCGCGTTCTTGTCGCCCAGCCAGCGGTCCTCCGTTATGCGCAGGACGGCCTTGCGTGGTCCTTCGGCGGCCTCGGGCGGGCGCATGGCACGTTCGAGCAGCAGGCGGATTTGCCTGAGCTCGCTCAGGATGGCTTCGGCCTGCTCGCGCGTGATACCCGGCTCCTGGGCCGCGCCAGGCAAAAGCAGCAGGGCGGACAGAATGCCCGTCCTCAGAGTTCGCTTCATTCCCTCAGGTTACTACGCAGCGCCCGCGGGGGGCTTGTAGGCGACGCAGTCAATCTCGATCTTCATCCCGGGCGCGACAAACTTCGCTTCCACGGTAGTGCGGGCCGGCTTGTGCTCACCGAAGAATTCCGCGTAGACCTCGTTCATGGCCGCGAAATCGGCAGCGTCGGCCAGAAAGACGCTGCACTTGACCACGTCGGCCGGGCAGGCGCCGCATGTCGCCAGAATGCGGCGGATGTTTTCCAGCACCAGCCGTGTCTGCGTGCGGATGTCCGCGGTCACCATCTGGTCGCTGGCAGGATCCACCGGGCCCTGGCCGGAGACGAAGATGAAGTCGCCTGCGCGCACAGCCGGCGAATAAGGGCCACGGGGACGCGGCGCGCCGGCAGGAACGATTCGCTCGATCATCTTGCCCAATCTACTACGGGGAAGGGGCCGCGCGGGCGTCAGCTTTCTGCTGCGGCTGCCTTCTTGCGGCGGCTGCTGCGCGAGGTCTTCTTGGCGGTGGTCTCGCCCGCGGTTTTTGCCCGGCTGCGGCGGGTGCGGCGGGCGGGTTTTTCCGTGGCCACGGCCTCGGCGAACTGCAACACCGGTTCGGCCGGGATGAACTCCACATCGGCGGGCGGGTAGAACTCCGCTCCCAGGTAAACCATCAGGCCTTTCTCTTCATCGGGCTGGATGCGGACCAGCAGTTTGTCCTGCGCATAGTTGAGCAGCTCGGTGAATTCCTGGAAGCCATAGCGCTTGCAATCGAAATCCGGATGCTCGCGTTTCACCCAGGCTTCCAGCTCCTCGGCGAGCACCCCGTTGTCCATCTCCAGCCGGTGAGTCTCCAGCACGTCGCGTAGCAGCGGGAGTGCTTCCTCGGGCTTGAGGGGCGGGCGTTCGGGTTGTGCAGCGGGCTTGCGCTCGATGAAGTAGCGGCCCTCGGCACCGGTGATGTTGACGAAGCCGGCCGCTTGCAGTTTCTCGACGAATTCGGTGAAGGTGCTGGCTCCGTAGGCCTTCTCGGTGAAGGTGGGGTCGAGCTGCAACATGGTGGATTTCAGCAGGCCGAGCTGCGGCTTGGCGCCCCGGCGCTCCAGGGCCTGCAAGGCGCGCTCGACCAGGGGCATGGCTTGGGCCAGATCGAGCGGCTCCGGTCGCGGGCGCTGCTGGCGAGTCGGGCGCGCGTGGCTTTTATCCCGCGGTTCGACGTCCATCAAGGATTCGAAGCTGATGAACTCGTGACAGTTCTTTTGCAGGATGGTGCTGGTGAAAGCGCGCCCGCCCACCACGAAGACGGTCTTGCCGTACATTTTGAGCTTGTTGACCAGTGGAATGAAGTCGCTGTCCCCGCTGACGATGGCGAAGGCGTTGATGTGGTCGTGGGTGAAGGCCATCTCCAGGGCGTCCAGGGCGAGATTGATGTCGGCGCCATTCTTATCGCCGCGCGGCGAGATCACGCGCTGCACCATCTGCACGGCGTTTTCCGCCATCTGCCGCTTGGCGTGCTCGTTGCGGCCCCAGTCCGCGTAAGCGAATTTGGCTACGATGTCGCCGCGCTCCTTGAGTGCGTCCAGCACCACGCCCACGTTGAATTCGCCTTTGAGGGTGCTTTTGACGCCGATTTCGATGTTGTCGTAGTCAATGAATACGGCGATTTTGAGTTTGTCCTGCATGTCGCGCCTCCTGGCGCGGGAGTGCGGCGGGCAGCCCCGCGGATGTTCGCCTATCCTCAGGATACTCTTTTCCTGCGGCGTTTACCCGGTCTCTCAGTGGAGGGTGATCCCGTGGCGGGCAAGTAGGGCGCCGCGGGCCCGGTCCAAGGCCGCCAGCGTCTTCACGTAAGCTGCGCGCGCCGCCACCTCCGCCGACTGTGCTTGCGCCAGATCGCGCTGATACTGGATCACCAAGAAGGTGGTAGAGGCCCCTACCGCCAGTTTCTCCACTTCGGCCGTCAGCGCCTGTTCCTGGTAGCGGCGCTCCTGCTCGGCAGCCTCCAGCGCGGAGCGTGCCTGTTCGAGCCCCGCCAACAGGTTCTGGATCTCGACCCGCACCTGCTTTTCCAGTTGGCGCGGCCGGACTTCTTGCTCCCCCACGGTCAGAGCATCCCTCACATAATCGGCTTCCACCACCCGGTTTCGCAGCGGCAAGGACAATTGCACGCCCACTGAATAATCCGGGAAGTTCCGGCGCACCAATTGCGCCAGTGCCCGGCCGTACCCGCCTACTAGTCCTACTGGGTCATAAACTGAACATTTTGTGATCCGATTGTTTCGTCCGATCCGCCCATTCCGGACCAAACCCGCGAGGTGCGCTTGGCGGCCTATTTGGAGGGCTTGGCCAAAGCCGCCGGGCA
>JBMFPL010000400.1:0-3609 GCA_049969115.1 Bryobacteraceae bacterium
GCGGAGGGCTACCTATTCCGCACCCGCACCGGCGAGCTCACCGTACACGTCGAGCGGCTGGAATTCTTGGCCAAGACGCTGCTTTCCCTGCCCGAGAAGTGGCACGGCTTGGAGGACGTCGAGACCCGCTACCGCCAGCGGTACCTGGATCTGATCGCCAACCCCGAAGTCCGGCGGATCTTCCTGATCCGCGCCCGCCTCATCGCCAGCCTTCGCCGGCAACTGGAAGCGCGCGGCTTTCTGGAAGTGGAAACGCCCATGATGCAGCCGGTTTACGGCGGCGCAGCGGCGCGTCCTTTCGTCACCCATCACAACGCGCTGGACATTGATCTCTATTTGCGCATCGCCCCGGAGCTTTACCTGAAGCGCCTGATTGTGGGCGGATTCGACCGCGTCTACGAGATTAACCGGAATTTCCGCAACGAGGGCATTTCCACCCGGCACAACCCCGAATTCACCATGCTGGAGTTTTACCAGGCCTACACCGACTACCGCGGCCTGATGGACTTCTCCGAGGAGCTGTTCAGGCAAGCGGCGCTCGACGCGGTGGGGACCACGGAGATCGAATACGAAGGTCACCGGCTCGATTTCAGCCGCCTGGCGCGCTACTCCATGCGGGAGGCGGTGGTGGAATTCTGGCGCGGCCCGGACCGGCCCACCTTGGAGAACGTGAACGATCCCGAGTGGCTGGCCCGCCATTCCGCGCGCCCCACCCCGGGTGAGGCGCTGGTGGACATCTTCGAGCGCGTGGTCGAAGAACAGCTCGTGCAGCCGACCATCATCTACGACTTCCCGGTGGAAACCTCGCCTTTGGCCAGGTCCAAGCCTGGCGAGCCAGGCTTCGTCGAACGCTTCGAAATCATCATCGCGGGCATGGAAGTGGCCAACGCTTACAGCGAGTTGAACGATCCTCAGGAGCAGCGGCGCCGTTTCGACCAGCAGTTGCGCATGCGCGCCCGCGGCGACGAAGAGGCCCACCAGATGGACGAGGATTTTTTGCGCGCACTCTGCTACGGCATGCCGCCCACGGGCGGCGAAGGCATCGGCATTGACCGGCTGACCATGCTGCTGGCCGGCGTCAACTCGATCCGCGAAGTCATTCTCTTCCCCCTGCTGCGTCCCGAGGGGCCGCTGGGCCTGGCCGACAAGCTGCGGGAGCTGGACCGCTGAACCGCGCCGTGAAGGACCGCTTCGAGCTGTTCGTCGCCTTGCGCTATCTGAAGGCCAAGCGCAAGCAGGCGGTGATCTCGCTCATCACGCTGATTTCGGTGCTGGGCGTTGCCGCCGGTGTCATGGCCCTGGTCATCGCGCTGGCCATCAACAACGGCTTCCGCAACACCCTCCAGCGCAATCTGCTGGGCGCCACCGCGCACGTTACCATCCTGGAACGGGAGCCGCTTTACGGGATCGAGAACTGGGAGGAGCTGGCTGCCAAGCTGCGGCGACTGCCCCACGTGCGCGCGGTGTCGCCCGCGCTTTACGGCCAGGTCTTCCTCACTGGCCTGCGCTCGGAAGGCGCGGTGCTGAAGGGCGTCAACCTGGAGCAGGAGCTGCAAGCCGGCGACGTGTTGCGAAACCTGCGTCAGGGCTCGGCAGCCGCGCTGGGACAGAGCGGCGCCTATCCCGGCATCATTCTGGGCTCCAAGCTGGCGCAGCGGACCGGGCTGCTGCTGAACAGCGTGGCCACGGTCATGAGTCCCCAGGGCGAGCTGACGCCCTTCGGCCCGCGGCCCAAGACCGCCCGCTTCCGCGTGGTCGGCATCTTCGAAACCGGCCTGTACGACTTCGACGCCGGCTGGGCCTTCACCACGCTCAAGGCGGCCCAGGAGATTCTTTCCCTCAAGGACGTCGTCAACGCCATCGAGCTGCGGCTGGACGACATCTATCGCGCGCCGGAAGTCAGCCGCGCCGCCGAGAAGATCGCCGGTTCCAATCTGGCCGCGACTAACTGGATGGAGCAGAACCGGCAGATCTTCAACGCGCTGCGCATGGAGAAGGCGGTGACCGTGATCACCATCGGGCTGATCGAGCTGGTGGCCGCGCTGAACATCTTCATCACGCTGACCATGATGGTGATGGAGAAATACCGCGACATCGCGGTGCTGATGTCCATGGGCGCGCGGCGCGAGCAGATCCGCCGCATCTTCGTCTATCAGGGGCTGACCATCGGAGTGGTGGGCACGATGCTGGGTCTCATCGCCGGCCACCTGCTGTGCTGGCTGGGGGAGCGCCACCGGTGGATACGGCTGGACGAAGAGATCTACGCACTCAGCTACGTGCCCTTCGAACCGCGCTGGCTGGATAGCCTCTGGATCGCGGCCGCCGCGCTGCTCATCAGTTTCCTGGCCACACTTTACCCCTCGCGCAACGCCACCCGCATCGCCCCTGCTGAAGCGCTGCGCTACGAGTGAGCGCGATGCACCCGCCGCTAAATCTATAATGAGTAAGTGCTTTCCGTTGACGAACAGCTACGGTATCTCAAGAAGGGACTGGCCGAGCTGATCCGGGAGGAAGAGCTGCGCGAACGGCTCGCCGAGGGTCGGCCCCTGCGGGTCAAAGCCGGTTTCGACCCTACCGCGCCCGACCTGCACCTGGGCCATACCGTGCTGCTGCGCAAGATGAAGCACTTCCAGGACCTCGGCCATCACGTCATCTTCCTGATCGGTGACGGCACGGGTAGGATCGGAGATCCCACTGGGCGCAACGCCACTCGCCCGCCCATGACGCGGCAGGAGATCGAGCGCAACGCCGAGACTTACCGGCAGCAGGTCTTCAAGATCCTCGATCCCGAAAAGACCGAGATCCGCTTTAACAGCGAGTGGCTGGACGCACTCACCTTCGAGGACATGATCCGCCTGTGCGCCCGCTACACGGTGGCGCGCCTGCTCGAGCGCGACGACTTCGCCAAGCGCTTCCGCGAGGGCACGCCCATTTCCGTGCACGAGCTGCTTTACCCGCTGGCGCAGGCCTACGACTCGGTCGCCCTGCGCGCCGACGTCGAGCTGGGAGGAACCGACCAGAAATTCAACCTGCTAGTGGGCCGCGAGATCCAGAAGGACTACGGCCAGCCGCCGCAGATCGTGGCCACCACACCGCTGCTGGAAGGCCTGGACGGCGTACAGAAGATGTCCAAATCCCTGGGCAACTACGTGGGCATCACCGAGCCGCCCGAGCAGATGTTCGCCAAGCTGATGTCCATCAGCGACCAGTTGATGTGGCGCTACTGGGAGCTGCTCACCGACCGTAGCATGGACGAGATCCAGACCATGCGCGCGCAGGTGGAGCGTGGCGAGCGCCATCCCATGGAGGTCAAGATGGAGCTGGCGCGCACCATCGTAACGGACTTTCATTCCCCGGCCGACGCCGAGCGGGCGGCCGAGGAGTTCAACCGGGTGGTGCGCCAGGGCGAGGCGCCCTCGGAGCTGGAAATCGTCGCGCTGCCTGCCGGGGTGCGCTCGGCCGGCCAGTTGCGCGTGGACAAGCTGCTGGCGGGCGTGGGCCTAGCGGAATCGGTCAGCGAGGCCGTGCGCAAGATCAAGGCCGGTGCGGTAGAGATCAACGGCGAGCGCTGCACCGCCGGCAGCCGGGTGTTTATCCAGGAGAGTGTGT
>JBMFPL010000401.1:0-3597 GCA_049969115.1 Bryobacteraceae bacterium
GGAGATGTTCCCGGGGACCCGCCGCGCCGTCCTGTATCCGCCCGGCCGGGCGGCAACCGCTCATCCAGATGCGGTGCGCGCCGATTTCGAACGTATTGCCCGCGATCTGGCGCCTTGCGATCTCGTCCTGGCCGATTTCCCGTGGGATATCCCCGACGAGCGCGTCCGCTGGCTGCGCTCGCTCACCCTCGAGCTCAGCTCGCGCCTCTCGGTGGCATAATCTGCGCGAGTAACTGGTCACGGCCAACGTGCTCTCCCGCTTGGTTCGGAACTAACTCCGGCGCCCCAACCTAGGTTCGGCGGAGTAAGTTCGTCACAACCCCGTTTTTCTCAATGCACGCACGCGGGTGCTCCGTTGCCCGACTCACCGGCGTCCGCTGAGGTCCTCCTGGCCAACCTTGACTCGCGCGCCTTGCAAAGCCGCCGATCCTGAGTCCGGGGGCGGCCCTCCCCGACGAGGGGCGTCGAGCTTCGCCCGAGCGGCGACCGACGAGCGCCCGAAGCTCGGGCACCCGATTGCAGCACAAGCTTTTAATGGAGGCCCTGATCAACTGCGCCATCAAGGGTTGCCTGCGGCCGGTTGTTGCGCGGGGTGGGCTTCGGGAATGGCTGATGGTGCCGCCCGCCCTGCCTGATGCGGTACTACGCCCTGCCCTTATTAACCCGAGTTGCGGCTGGCCAGTGAGCCGTGGCGCAGAGACAAAATCAGCGCGCTCTGCCCGCCACCCCGCTTAGCCAGCTAGCCGTGCAGACCAGCTTTAGTCGGTCAACCAGCGCCGGCCCTCCGCCGGCGCTCGCTCAAGCAGTGATTCTGGTGATGGCAGCAGCCCGCAGCAACTCAAGCGACTGCCGCCGGGACTGCCTCCGCGCGCTGCGAAATTCCCAGCTCCTGCAAGGCGATTTGTGCCCCGCGTACACCGGAAAGCAGCATCGCGCTAAAGGAGGGTCCCATGCGCGGCAATCCGTAGACAGAAGCCACCGCCATGCCCACAACCAGCAAGCCGGGATGAACGATTCCGGTATGTTGCACTACGGCGTCTTCGCTACGCTCGACCCACATGGGGCCGCAGCCAGGCACCCGGGCCAGCCCGCGGTCCGCCAGCAACTGCACCAACCTGGCGTCGTGCCCGGTTGCGTCTACGACCAGCTTGCTTTCCAGGGCCACTGGGTCCACACAGGTGATTTCGCGGGGCAGGCTCTGAACAGGCGTCCAGTTGACCACCAGGCCTGCGACCCGGTTTTCTTCCCTCACCACCAGGTCGTCCACCGACGTCATGTTCTGGAATTTCACCCCGGCGTCGCAAGCTGCGGCGATGAGTTTCGAACAGGCGTGGGGTCCGTCCGCCACGAACAGGCCGGGCGAAACCTCTTTGTACGGCACTTTCAGCTCCTCCAGTATTTGTTCCGCAGGGTGCCGCACCACCACCTTGTTCATGAGATAGCCGCCTAACCAGAAGCCGCCACCGAGGTAATTGTTGCGCTCGACGATCATCACCTTCACGCCGTGCTCGGCCAGGATCTTGCCGCACACCAAGCCACTCGGCCCGGCGCCTGCGATCAGCACGTCGCTCTGGATGTAATCTTCGAACTGCCTGGCGAATTCAGCCACCAGCGCCCGGGTCACTTCGCGTTCGCTGGCGGGCTGCAACAGCGTTTGCCCATTGTCTGGCATCTGCAACCTCCGTTTGGGATGGCACTCGCTGGAAGTTGCGTAACGACTGGCTGAAGCTGGGATGGGAGAAGTTGACAGACATCCCGCGTTCCCTACGCCGGCATTACCCGGATCAGGTTCCTGGGGTCCCCCGGGCTGTCCCGGGGTCTCAGCCGCTTTCGCAGCGCCCCCAGCGGTGCAAGTGAATTATAGCACGCGCGCTTCTCGGCGGGCAATCTTTCACCAGCCCCCGGCTTGTCCTGATCTCACATCGCGCGGCCCACCGGGGGCGAGGGCCGCTTCAGCGCGTTCTTCCGAAGGGCTGATTCGAGACCGAATTCCCGGGCACGGGGACGGGTGCGAGGCAACCGACCGGGCACCTCGCCGTCGAGGCAACTCCGAATTTCCTCCCGGGCATGGAAGCGCATCGAGCCCAGCACGCTCTTCGCCCGCCATGCATTCCAGAAGAGGCAGACCGGCAGTTGGCGAAGCCGGCAGCTTGTTGTGGCGGGCGTGTAGGCTCGCGTGACGCAAATGGTTCCGCCCAGGCGCTCCGCACGGCCGCGAGGGTTTTCGCTGTGCGGTTTGCACACGGCAAGCACACCGAGGTAGACAAATCTACCGTGAAATGTTTGGTTCATGCCGCGGCGGTATTGGCGCGACTCTGGCGGCCCGGCCGTCGGCGAGAGGCGGGCGGTCGAAGCCGCTCGCCAGCTCGTGCGGGTCAAAGCACTCGTCAACTCTCGAGCCGCCAGTGACGGTTACCATGAGCAGGCGCGTAACTTCACTGTGGCTGCACCGTCGTACGTGGCCGGCTTCCGCTCCGCGATCGCCCCCTAGCGCATCAGCCACCGGGGCCTGCTGTGGCGGTCGCGACGGAAGGCTTGCTTGACACCCGGCTCTGGAGTCGGTAAATTAAAGACAGAAAAGTCAAGCGCGCCTGTAGCTCAGCTGGATAGAGCGTCTGGCTACGAACCAGAAGGTCGGGAGTTCGAGTCTCTCCAGGCGCGCCATTTCTTTTTTAGTCACCGTGAGTTCCGCGGGACGTGGGCCAGAGGATGGGAGGCCACTCACGGCCCTCTCGCTGGGCGGCGCGGCGGGCACTCGCGATAGGTCGGTTCCTGTTGGACGCCGATCGTCGAAATGGTCGCTCTGGCTCGCCTCGGGTTTTTGGCCTGGGCGGCGCAGTCGCAATCGGCAAAGGCAGCGTACCGTCTGCGCTCGGCTCTAGCCCTCCGGGCGCTCTGCAGCGACGCCCTAGCGTTCGCTCGGTTATGTCCTGATCTGCCGAGTTCTGGATCAGTGCGCGTTCCTGGCCACCCGCTGCCGGGGGTCCCTTTCCGGATGGTTTACCCACTCCGTAACCCGCGGGCTGCGCCGGGAACTGTAGGCTGCTCTCCGGTCCGCGCTGGCCACACAAAACGCTTGTGATCGTTGTTTCGGCTCTTCAAGGTACGGCAGCAGAGCCTGCTCCAACTCCACCACCGCCGGGCAGCTGCGCCGACCGACACAACGCTCGGTGACCTCCGTAAACAGCCGCTCCACCAGCTTCAGCCAGCTCGCCCCGGTCAGAGTGAAGTGCACATGGAAATGACAGCGACGCGTCAGCCAGGCTTTGACCCGCGCCGTTCCGAGCGTGTCGTGGTCATCCGCGAGCAGGTGGCGGTCCGACTCCTGGGGCGCGCTCTCATCCACCTAGCGCGAAAAGCGCAGAAACTCCTGCTGCCGGTGGCGGCGCGAGCAATCGCGGATCATTGCCGCCGATCAAGAGCCCGGCTGCCGTGTCCAGTGCGACAAACGCGGAGCTCACCCCGTGGCGCCAGCAGTCATGGGCCTGGCGGACCGGCGCTCCAGCGCCAAAGGCAAGAGCTGGCTTGTATGCGATCCGGCGCCTGGCCCGTGGGGCTGATGGACTCGGATAGCCGACCGGCGCCGCCGACTCACCC
>JBMFPL010000402.1:0-3585 GCA_049969115.1 Bryobacteraceae bacterium
TGCCCGGCGCGTGAAGCGCTGGCCCAGTTCGCACGTTGGGTCGAGGTAAAAGCTGGGGAGTTGATCGATGAGCACCATCCTGCTGCTGATGACGCTGGCGGCTCTTGCGCTGGTGGCGGTGAACATGGCGGCCTGGCCCAGGGTTAAGCCGGCAGACGGCAACCACTGCCCCGTCTCCGTCCTCATTCCGGCTCGCAACGAAGCGGACAATCTCCCGCGTTGCCTGCAAAGCCTCCTCTCGCAGGAGCCCGTCGCCGAGGTGCTCGTTTATGACGACCATTCCGAAGACGCCACGGCCGAAATCGTACGCGGCTTCGCCCGGCGTGACCCGCGCGTCCGCCTGCTGGAACCGCAGCCGCTGCCTTCGGGCTGGACTGGCAAGACATCTGCCTGCCAGATGCTCGCCCGCGCCGCCTCGTGCCCTTGGCTGCTGTTTTTGGACGCGGACGTGTTTGTGCGGCCGGGCGCCGTGGCCGGCGCGCTGACCGAGGCCAGTCGGCGCGGCATCAATTTGCTGTGCTGCTGGCCGGGCCTGGAAATGCAAGGGTTCTGGGAAAAACTTCTCATGCCCATGCTCAATTTCGTGGTCTTCACGCTGTATCCAGCCCCGCTGGCGAGCCGTCGCCCCCGCGACGCTTCCCTCGGCCTGGCCCACGGCGCCTTCCTGCTCGCGCAGCGCGATGCCTAGGAGCGCACGAGAGGGCATCAGCCGATCCGCACCGAGCTTTTCGAAGACACCCTCCTTGCCAGACACTGGCGTTCGCGCGGCGAGCTCTCGCTCTGCCTGGACGGCCAGCAAGTGGTCCGAACCCGCATGTACAGGGGCCTGCGCCCCCTCGTGCGAGGATTTCAAAAGACGTTTTTCCCGGCCTTCCGCTCGCGGCTGTCTTTCTGGGCTTTCTTGCGCTTTCACGCCATCGTGTTTCTGGCGCCATTTCTCACAGGCAGCTGGGCCGCAGCGGGCGCCGTCATTGGTACGCGTCTGCTGCTGGCGGCCCGCTTCCATCACCCTTTTTGGAGCGTTTTACTGCATCCTGTCGCCGAAATCCTCCTGCTGGCTGTGGGACTTGCCAGCTGGTGGCGCTACTGCCATGGCGGTGGCGTGGAATGGAAGGGCCGGAGTTACGCGGCGCGATGAGGGCGGTGGTGATCGGTGCCGGCCTAGGCGGTCTCGCCGCCGCGCTGCGACTGCGCGCGCTGGGCGTGAAGGTAACCGTGTGCGATAACGGGCCCGCCCCAGGAGGCAAGGCCAACCGCTGGCGTGCCGGTCCTTACTGCTTCGACACCGGGCCGACCCTGCTGACCATGCCGGAGGTTCTGCGCCGCCTTTTCTCGGATCTGGGCGAGGAACTGGAACGGCATCTGGAACTGGCCCCGCTCGACCCCCGCGCTGAGTATCTCTACCCTGACGGCTTTCGAGTGCGCGTTCCCGCGCCGTGGTCGCAATGGGTCGAGGTCGTTAGATCGCTCGAGCCGCGCGAGCTGCCGGGCCTGCAACGGGTGCACGACCTGGGCGCGCGGATCTTCCGCGTCTCCCAAGAGACCTTCTTTCGCGAGAGGCCACTGGCGTCGCTGCAATGGCCGCCGCTCGGCGCCCTGCGTCATCTGCCTCTGCGCCATGCCTGGGGTAACTACGCACGGGTGGTGGAAAGCCTGCTTTGCTGCGATCGGCTGCGCCGCATCTATTTGCGCTACCCCACCTACGTCGGCTCTTCGCCCTGCCTGTGCCCGGCCGCCCTGCTCATCATCCCTTATCTCGAGCATGCCTGCGGCGTCTGGAAGGTGCGCGGCGGTATCTACCGCATCGTGGAGGCGCTGGTCAAGCTCGCGCGCGGGCGCGGCGTCGAGTTGTTCGCTAACACCCGCGTGGTGGGGATCGAACATCGCCAAGGCCGCGTCCGCGCCGTGCGGCTATCGACTGGCGACTCCATCGAGGCCGAGGTGGTTGTCTACAATGGCGACTCGGCGGCCTTGCCTCCCTTGCTGGGCGCCCCCGTCGACGCTCCCACTCGCCGGCGCTCGCTGTCCGGTGTCGTCATCCTGCTCGGTCTTCGCGAGCGCATCGAAGGCCTGGAGCTCCACACCGTGTTTTTCTCGGCCGATTATCGGAAGGAGTTCGACGAGCTTTTCCGTTTGCGGCGCTTTCCGGAAGATCCGACCGTCTACGTCAGCGCCCCGGACGAACCCGAGCTCGCCCCGCCGGGTGGCCAGTCGCTGTTCATCATGGCAAATGCTCCCGGCGATCCCGGCTTCGCCTGAGATGAGGTGATAGCGGCCTCTGCCGCCGAGAGGATGTTCCGCCGCCTCGAGCGCGCGGGAATTCGCGGAATCCGGGAGAGGGCGGAGGTCCTCGACATCTGGCACCCGGGTCGCTTCAGGGATCGCTACCCTGCGCCCGGAGGGCCATCTATGGCGACAACTCCCACGGGTGGCGAGCCGCGTTTCTGCGCCCTCCCAACCGGCAGAAGCGCACCCGAGGTCTGTACTGCGTGGGCGGAAGCTTCCACCCGGGCGGCGGCATACCCATGGTGCTTCTGTCCGCGGAAATCGCGACGCGCCAGATCCAGCGGGACTTCAGCGGGAGATGACCGTGCGCATGGCCCATCCCGTCCTGCTGGTTACTTACGGTTTGTTGTGGCTCGGCGGAGTCGGGGTGTACTGCCTGGGAGTCCGCTCTGCCCACACCTCCTGGGGCGGTCCGGCGTTCCTGGTTTGCGCGGCCCTGCTGGCGATGTGGAACGCACCCGGCGCACGCACGTGGTTGCTGGCTGTCGCCGCGGGGGATTTCCTGGCCGAATTGCTGGGCGCCCATACGGGATTCCCGTTCGGGCCGTACTCGTACAGCCCTGCCTTGCAGCCCCAGCTCGCGGGGGTGCCTGCGGTGATGTCCTGCGCCTGGGTGGTCCTGATCGCCTACGTGAAAAGCCTGGAGGCCGCATCGCCTACCTGCCCCTGGCGTCGGGTGGCTGCAGGCGCCTTGGGTATGGTTCTCATCGACCTCGCCATCGAGCCCGTGGCCGCTGGGCCGCTTCAGTACTGGCGTTGGTGCGCGCAAGGTCTCTACTACGGGGTTCCCTGCCAGAATTTCTTCGGTTGGTTCCTGGTCAGCGCCCTGCTTTTGGCCTGCGGCGTCCGGCGCCGCATCGCCGGGCCCTGGCCTCGACGCGTGGGACTCAGCGTGGTCCTGTTTTTCGGCCTGCTCGGCGCCTGTCACGGAGCTCTCGCCTCGCCGCTGGTCGCCACAGCAATTTCTCTGCTGCACTACGGGGCGGGGCGAAGGTTGGTCACAAGCTCGCACACCGGCCCCGCGAAGGCTGCTGCTACACTGTAGGGGACCGCCATGCTGGACTGGCTTCGCGAGCATCAGCAAGAGTCTCTGGAAGGACTGAAGGCCTGGCTGCGCATCCCCTCGATCAGCACCCTGCCCGAGCATGCCGGAGACGTGCGGCGCGCCGCCGAGTTTCTGCGCGACGCCCTGGCCGCCGCTGGCCTGGAAAACGCCCAGATCATCGAAGGACAGGGCCACCCGCTGGTGTACGCCGAGTGGCTCGGCGCGCCCGGCAAACCGACGCTCTTGCTCTACGG
>JBMFPL010000403.1:0-3569 GCA_049969115.1 Bryobacteraceae bacterium
CAGGCGTTTTCCTGGGTGAAGAACACCAGGCGAACCGGTCGCTCCAGCTTCGCGAAGCGGTCCCGCAGTTGTTTTCGCATCTTTTCGGTCATGAATCCGGCCTCGGGCATGGTTAAGCCTCCCCGCTCATTATCCCGTCTTTCGCCCCGGCCGCCAACTCACCGCTCAATCCGCGGCGGAAACCGCGCGCCGCTTCGGCGGCACTCCCTTGGGATGGCAATCCGAGCACTTGACGAAGTGGATGTTGTGGCGGCTGGAAGGATCGCGGAACGTGGTGTCCATCTTCTCCACGTCCAGGCCGCAGTTGGACATCTTGGGATGGCAGTTGGCGCAGGAGGACCGCGTGTTCTGCGTGTGCCGCTCGTGACAGGCCAGGCAACTGATGCCTTCGTGCACGCCGATGGGCGTGCGGTCGTCGCCTGAGCCGACCTGAAAACCGGCTAGCGGCGCGTGGCACTGGTAGCAGAGGCCCTGGCGGGGGTCAGGGCTCATGCGCACGCGCCGCGAGCCCTCGCGCATCTCGGGCAGCGGCAGCAGCTTGACGCCCACGGGCCGCATCTGGCGCCGGTCCATCAGCGCGAGCGAGGGTTTGTGCACCGGCTGCCGCGGTCCCGTCATCGCCCTCTCCACCCACGGCTTCCTGGCGGGCTCGCCCGGCCGGTGCATCTGGTGGCAAGCCGTGCAGGGCAGCACCGGGCGGTTGGCTAGCTCCGGCCGCTTGAGGCGCCACGACCCCTTGGCGTCCAGCGGCTCGACCAGATCTCCCATCGAACCTTCGAAATACATGCCGTGGCAGCGCAGGCAATCGTCCACCAGCGCGCGCTTCCGGTTGTGGTCCCTGTCCAAAAAGATCCGCGCATAAGTGATGCTGTGCGGCCCCGCTTGCCAGGCCGCATGCTCCTGTTTGTGACACACGGCGCAGCGCTCGATCAAGGCGTCGAGGCCGGCCTGCGCCAGCCGCGGCGGCTCGCTCGCCTGCCCGCGAAGATGCCGCACCAGCCGGCGGAGATTGTTCAGGTGAAATTCCGGATCGACAGTGAGCAGCCCGCCGTGGCACGCGGCGCAGTCCTCGTTGCGGTGGGTGGAGATGCGCCAGGCTTCGAAACTGCCGCGGATCTCGTGGCAGCGCGTGCAGGAAGCCCCGCCGGCCCCCTGGTAGAGAACGGTGACCAGCGGCAGGGCGAGCACGGGAGGCAACAGGCCGAACAACCATTTTTTGCCTTTCATGTTTCAATCCCTCCCCCGCCGGCCGCGCCATTCCCGCACGATGTGCGCCGAGGCCCAGTAGGCGATGGCCATGATGGTCAGCACCGGGTTGAATCCCCCGTTCGTCACGTGCACGCTGCCATCCACCACGTACACGTTGTCCATGTCGTGCACCCGACAATAGCGATCCACCACCGAGGTCTTGGGATCGTTGCCCATGCGGCAGGTGCCCGCCTGGTGCTGGCCGCCGCTCAGGCCCGGTCCCGGAATCCGCTTCCAGGTCCGGATGGCGCCCGCCTCCTTGAGCCACCGCTCGGCCTGCTCGGCGATGAAACGGCAGATCTCCAGCGTGTGCGGGTGCTTGCGCCCGGACAGCCGGGCCACCGGGATGCCCCAGTAGTCCTTGACCTTGGGATCAACCTGCACGCGCGCATCGAAGACCGGCATCTCCTGCACCGGCCCCTGCACCATGATGCTGCGACGGTACCAGCGCCGCATGAAATCCTTGTGGGCGCGCCCCCAGCGCGGCAGCTCCGGCGGCATCCGCCCGATGAACTGGTAGGGCAGACGGATGAACTCGTTGGCCAGCATGGCTCCGCCCCGCAGGCCCTTGTTGCCGTGATTGAAATCGCAGATGGCAATCGAGGCCCCGGGACCGAGATCGTCGTAGGTCACTTCTTCGAACAGGCCTACAGCCCCGCAGTAGGAATGCCCTTGCAGGTTGCGCCCCACCCAGTCGTAGCGGTTGCCGATCCCGTCGGGAAACAGCCGGCTCCGGGAGTTCAGCAGCAGCCGGGCCGATTCGATCGCCGCGCAGGAGACCACCACCAGATCCGCGGTCTGCGTTTGCAGCCGGTCGTTGGCGTCGTAGTAAGCGACGCCGCGAGCGCGCCCCTGCGAGTCCACCAGGATTTCTTTCGCCATGCATCCGGTGCGCAGCTCGCAGTTGCCCGTCGCCAGCGCCTTCGGGATCACCGTGTTCTGCGTGCCGTTCTTGGCGTTGACCTCGCAGACGAATCCCACGCACCAGCGGCAGCGCATGCACGCGGGACGCCCGTTGTAAGGCACGCTGTTGCGCAGCATGGGAATGTCGAAGGGGTGCCAGCCCAGCCGTTTGGCCGCCGGCTCGAGGATCTCGTGCTCGCGCGGGCGCGGCATCAGCGGTGGCATGGGCAGCGGCTTGCGCCTGGGCGCGTGGAACGGATCCGGCGAAACGTCGCCCGAAACGCCAATCTCGTACTCGGCCTTCTCGTAATAAGGCTCCAGATCCTGGTAGGCGATGGGCCAGTCTTCCAGCGTCGAACCCTCCGGGCAGCCATAGGTCGAGCGCATGCGAAAATCCTGTTCCATGAAGCGCCACGCCATGGCGCCGTAGGTCAGCGTGCCGCCGCCCACGCAGGCCGCGTTGTTCTGGTAGCCGGGCTCGGAGGCGCGCACGATGCGCTCGGTCCCGTCCAGATCCACGACCACGCGCGGGTGCCGCTCGTCATCCGGCCCGGCCCCGTTGCCCAGCACCGTGGTGCGCTGGTTGCGCAGATCGTCCTTGCGGCAGTCCCAGGCCGTCAGCCAGTGGCCCCGCTCCAGCACGACCACGCTGAAGCCCGCTTCCGCCAGCTCCTTGGCCACGATGCCGCCCCCTGCACCCGCGCCCACGATCACTGCGTTGACGTGTTTCATGCCCTGGCCTCCTTACCGACGTTCGCGCCGAGATCGTAATGCTGGCGCCCGCGCACCGGAATCAGCGGCACGCCCAGCATCCGCCAGCTCACCGCGTCGCGGTTGCCGCCATGGCGCGGGTCCCCGTAAAAGCCTTGCATGGCGTGGTCAATCACCATGTCGAAGAACTTCTTCAGATCGCCTTCCAGCTTCTCCAGCACCGCCGTCTGCTGGTCGAACTTCAATTCGGCAAAGCGCCGGCCGTGGCGTTGGCGGCAGAGCTGGTCCAGCCGCGCCAGTCCTTCCCGGTAGACCGCCTGGTATCGGCGGAAATGCCCGATCAGGTGGCGGTCTATGTAATGGATCACGCCCGCCTCGGTCGCCCCAGGATCCTGGTCGGCCGGGATGATCTGCTCGCACAGCGCGATCACCGTTTCGGCCTCGTCCGGCGTGAAAAACAGCCACCGGCGCGAGGTCCCGCACCCGGCCATCGCCACCGCCGCGCCGGAAGCCGCTTTCATGAACCGGCGCCGGGAATTGTTTGGCTTGCGCGTTGGAAGCTTCACCCCGCTGCTCTCCAAGTCCCAAGAAGGTATCACACGCCGCCCGGCAGACGCGTTGCGGCTGCCAGAACAATCGCCCGGCTCGGCTACAATGAGGGATTGAACGGCAACCCGCTGCTCGAGATCACCCTGCCCATCCCGTTC
>JBMFPL010000404.1:0-3566 GCA_049969115.1 Bryobacteraceae bacterium
GCAGTCGGGCGATGCCCAGGTGCTCGCCGTGCAGATCAGCGCCGGCGGCGTGGGCGTCGATCTGACGCGCGCCCGTTACTCCATCTATTTCTCGCTCAGCTTCTCACTGGGCGAATACGACCAAGCCTTGAGCCGGGTCCACCGTCCCGGCCAAACGCGCCCGGTGGAGCACATCCACCTGGTGGCGCGGAACACGGTGGACCAGAAGATTTTGCGCGCGCTGGAGGCGCGCGCCGAAGTCGTCGAGGCCATCTTGGCCGAGATCAAAGCCTAACCGGAGAAAGGACTCGCCGCTCATGAACATGGAGCAGTTGAAGGAGTTCGTCGCTCTCGAGACGCGCAAGCGCGAACTCGACTCGGAACTCAAATCGATCGCAGCGCGGATTGATGACCTGGAGCAGGCCCTGGTGCCGCAGTTCCTGGCCGATGGGGTGGCCTCGATGAAGGTCGACGGCCGGACGGTCTACATCGCGCAAGATATTCACGCCAGCCCGGTGAACGACCGCGCCGAAGTGATCGCCGCGCTCAAGCGGTCCGAGCTCGGCCAGTACGTCTCGGAAAACTACAACACGCAGTCGCTCCGCGCGTTCGTGCGCGAAGTGGCCGAAGAAGCCCGCCTGCGCTGCCAGCAGCAGAACCGGCTCTTCACGGAAGAGGAAGTACGCACGGCGCTGCCGCCGCCGCTCGCGGACGCCCTCAAGGTTTCGTTCGTTCATTCCCTGCGCAGCAGGAAAGCCTGACAAGGAGAAAGCACAGTATGTCCACTGAACTCGTTCAAATCCAGACGCCCCGCGCCCTTTCGGCGCTCGAGAGCAGCCTGGACTCGATCAATGAAGCCATCGCCACCAACATCTCGGGCGGCGGCATCTCGGATTTCGATCTGCCCCGCGTGAAGATCTCGGGTGGCGCGAGTCCGCGCTGGATCGTCCCCACGCTCGAGGGCGAAGAGACGCTCGTGCGCCTCGACGGCGTCATCGTGTACGCCCGCGACACCCGGGTCTATTACAAGACCGCCTTCGGCAAGTCGAGCGGCAAGCAGCCGCCCGACTGCACGTCGCCCGACGGCATCACGGGCAAGGGCAAGCCGGGCGGTGATTGCTCGCGGTGCCCGCTGGCCGAATATGGCAGCGCCGAGGAAGGCGGGGGCCAAGCCTGCAAGCAGGTGAAGCAGCTTTTCATCCTGCGCGGCGACCTGCTCCTGCCCGAGGTCGTCTCGCTCCCGCCGACGAGCCTGAAAGGCGCGCGGCAGTTCTTCCTGAAGCTCACCACGCAGGGCATCCCGTACTACCAGGCCGTCGTCGGGATCGAACTTGAGAAGGCTCAGAATGCCGCCGGCATCCAGTACGGCAAGGCGCTGCTCAAGTTCGTCCGCAAGTTGACGCCCGAGGAAGCCACCCGCGCGCAGCAGTACCACCAGCTCTGCAAGACGCTCGCTGAGCGCGTGCCCACAGGCCTCGATCCCGAGGTGCGCGATCAGGGCGGCGAATCTGTGCCGTTCTAACCGGGGGACACCATGTTGATCGGCACGCTGCTTCTCATCGCACTCGCGCTTTGGTTCGTGCACTGGGTGACGAATCCGGAGCGAGGTTCCCTCACCCTCACGGCGGCCCGCCTGCTCCGGCGCGCGAGCCGCTGGCTCTGGGCCGCCGGCGAAGGCCTCGAGCACGGCTTCCTCCATAGCCAGAGAGTCCGCCACGAAATCCGGCTCGACCTGGAGGCGCGGCCATGAAGGGCGCGGACGTGGTCCGGATGCCCATCGCCCAAATCCGGCTCGACGGCGGCACGCAGCCGCGCACGGCGCTCGACTTTACGGCCATTGATGATTACGCCGAGGCGATGGCGGCGGGCGTGAAGTTCCCGCCGGTGATCGTCTTCCACGATGGCGAGCACTACTGGCTGGCCGATGGCTTCCATCGCCTGAAAGCTGCCTTCGCCTCGGGTTTCGACGCGATCGGCTGCGAGCTGCGCCAGGGCACGCTCGAAGACGCCCAGTGGTACAGCTTCAGCGCCAACAAGACCAACGGACTCCGGCGCACCAACGAGGACAAGCAGCGGGCGGTGAAGTCCGCCCTGCTGCATCCCCGCGCCGCGGAAATGAGCAACTCGGCCATTGCCCGGCACGTGGGCGTCGATGAAGCCACGGTGCGGAACTGGCGCGCGAAGCTCGCCGCATCTTCGGAAATTCCGAAGATAGACACCCGCACGGTCTCGCGCCGCGGTTCCACCTACCAGCAGCAGACCACTCAAATTGGCCGCCGCCGCATGAAGGACTCCCCTCCGGATGCGAGGCCGTCCGAGCCGCCGCGCGGCTCGCATGATGTGGACTGGCTGCTCCGCGCCGTCGCCGCACTTGCGGATTGCGAAGCCGCTCCCGCCGGCTTTGCGCGTGAAATCCTCGCCCGGCCCGGCCGTGAACAGATCCTTGCCCAAATGGAGAAAGCTCATGAGTTCCTTGCCTTCTGCCTCACTGAAACCAGGCGTTCGCACGTCGCCGATTGCGGCAGCTTCGCCCCGGCGCATGCGGATGATGGTGACGCCCGAGCTCGCCAAACAGTGGCTTGAGTCGAACACCCACAACCGTCCCTTGAGCGAAGAGCTGGTCATCGCCTACATGGTCGACATGCTCGACGGCCGCTGGCAGTACAACGGCGACGCGATCCGCTTCGACCACACGGGCCGCCTGATCGACGGCCAGCACCGGTTGCACGCCTGCACCGAAGCTGGAGTCCCGTTCGAGACCGATGTAGTCACCGGACTTGCGCCGGAGGCCATCCGCACGATCGACATCGGGCGGGTGCGCACGGCTGGCCACATCGCGCACCTGGAAGGCGTCGAGAACGCGAGCCTCGCCTGCGCCATCGCGGGCCTGGCCGTGCTGCACCGCAAGTACGGGATCGAGCGCATGAACGACCCGCGCTACAAGCCCACCAAGACGGAGATCGTCGAAGCGGCGCGGACGCTCGCGGGACTTGATGCCGCCATCGTGCGCGCCCGGGCGCTAGGTTACAAGATCGCGCCGCCGCGCGTCGTTGGCTTCTGCTTCTGGGCCTTCGCGGAACTGGACCGCAAGCTTGCCGACCGCTTCTTTGACGAGCTGGCGCACGGGTTGAACCTGAGCCAGGACAACCCGGTCTACCACCTGCGCGAGCGTCTGCTCTCAAACCGCCGTTCCAAGGCCAAGCTGCCGCAGCTCGAACTGGTGGCGCTGTTCTTCAAAGCCTGGCTCGCCTATCGCGATGGCCGCCCGATCCGCAGGTTGTTTTGGAAGACCGACGGGCCTTCGCCCGAAAAGTTCCCCTCGCTCACAGAGGCAGGCCGATGATGCCACGCAGAACGAAGCGCAAGCAGCTGGCGGTGCGCGAGTCGGCGCTGGTGAGCGCGATTGTCGAGGCGCTCCGTGCCGTGCCCGGGCTCGTCGTCCGCAAGCGGCACGGCACGGCGTGGGGCGTTGCCGGCGATCCCGACCTGACCGGCTGCTACCGCGGCCGGCACTTCGAGCTTGAAGTCAAAACACCGGCAGGTGCGCTCACCCGCCTTCAGGAAGCGCGCCTGGCCGAGTGGTCGCG
>JBMFPL010000405.1:0-3541 GCA_049969115.1 Bryobacteraceae bacterium
CGGCGGGATTGATCCCTGTCATCACCCACCCCGAGCGAAACTGGCTGCTCCAGCAGCGCCTCGAGGAGCTGGAGGCCTGGGTCCGGCAGGGCTGCGCCTTACAGATCACGGCTCAGTCTCTTTCCGGGCGCTTCGGGCGGCAAGCGCGCGCCTTCGCGCGAGAGCTGCTCGAGCGCAACCTGGCTCATTTCATCGCCAGCGACGCGCACGATCCGGAGGACCGCACGCCACGGCTCGATGAAGCCTGGCGCTGGGTGACGCGCCACCTGAGCGAGGAGCATGCACGGATCCTGCTGGAGGAAAACCCTCGGGCCGCGCTGATGGGTGAGCCGTTGCGACTACCCCCGCCGCCTGAGCGGCGCAGGTTGTTTCGGTGGCTTGGCAGGAAACACAGCGAGCAGCCATCCAAGACCTAAAGTTCTCACCCGCCCCTCCCGATTCCGCTGGCGGAGGGGGCCGTGGCGCGCCAGCTTCCCGAACTGCTCACCGACCAGGAATTTCAAGCGCGGCTGCGCGACCTGATCCAGTCCTTCGATCAGCCGCGTTCCAACGCCCGCTCCGAGCTCCGCGATCTGCTCAACTCGGATCCCGCTCGTTTTTGCGCGCTGGTGAGGCCCTGTCTCGAGGGTTTATCCGATCAGGCGCCTGCCTGCCAGTTCCTGGCTGGCTTGCTGGCCGCCTCCGACAGCTTTCCGCGCGTCCTCTCCGATCCCTCACTCATGAGCCTGCGCGAGGCCAAGGCGCTGACCAGTTGGATGGCCCAGGCCGAACCGGCGCTCGACCTGAAGCTGGCGCACTGGGTGGTGCACGGAGGCGGCGGCAAGGCCGACCGCGAGGCTGCCGACCCGGCGCGGATCCTGCGAGTACTCGACATTCTGGAGGCCTTCTCCAAAGGCACGCGTATCGTACCTATCCTGGTCCAACTGCTTCGCCACCCCAACTCCAAGGTGCGGTCGAAAGCCGCTCTGCTCGCGGGACGAAGCCTCAAGAGCGGTCAATGGGCCGAGCGCTGGCTGACGGAAACCGATCCCCGCGTCCGCGCCAACATCATCGAATCGCTCTGGGGTGTCAAAGGCCCGGGCGTGATGGACGTCCTTAAGGTCGCCCTCCGCGACCCCAATAACCGCGTCGTCGGGAACGCACTCGTGGGTCTTTACATGCTCGGTGATCCCGCGGCCAGCGAGCTGCTCGTGCAAATGGCGTCCCACACCTCGGCCAGCTTTCGCGCCACCGCCGCTTGGGCCATGGGGTTCCTCGAGGATCCGCAGTTCCTGCCCACGCTGGGCCGCATGGTCCACGATAAAGAAGCGTTGGTGCGCCGCAACGCCCTGCGAGCGCTGGCCAGAATCAAGAAAAACACCGGGCAGTCTCTTTCGCAGATCGCCCCCCTGCAAACAGGCGAGTAGCTGGGGCGAGCGCGCGTGACGGAGCGGCATCTCGACCAGAACCGTACCCGCAGCCGGTGGCGGCCGCCGACGGGTCCGAAGCGGCTCGTGGCTCGCAGCGCTACGCGCGGGTGAACTAGCGGCCGCGGGCGCGGCTCGGAGCCGCCGGCGCCTTCCGCGGGAGTCTACTGACGGTCGTGAAGGGGGCTCGGAGCTACCGGCGCTCCCGTTCCCGCGCCGGGCGGCAGCACGTGTGAGCCGGGCCACGGCAACGCGTCCTCCCTGGTTGGTAGCCACCGTGGCCAGCGGGTCCTCCGGCCAAGCGTTCAGCGCCCGCTGTCCTCTACAATCGAACAAGGAGGGCCGGTGTCATGTCGAGAAACACCGAAAAATTCTTGTGGTTCCTGATCGGAGCTGCTTTGGGAGCGGGCGTAGCCTTGCTTTACGCGCCCAAATCCGGAAAGGAGACCAGGCGCTACCTGCGCAAGAAGACGGGCGAAGCGCGCGAGGCGTTGGTCGAAACCGGCGAGCAGATTCTGGAGAAAGGCCGGGAACTGGGCGAGGAGATCGCCGAGCGGGGACGCCAGATCTATCGCAAGGGCGTGGAGATTGCCGAGGAGGCCGGCGAGCTGCTCGAACGCGGCCGCAAGGCGGTGACCCGGGCCGAATAGCCGGGGAGGAGTGGCCATGAGCAGCCCGGCCGCCGTCAGCCGCGAATCGCTCCCTCCGTTCCGCAACGAACCCTACACCGACTTCAACCGCCCGGAGAACCGTCACGCCATGCAGGAGGCGTTGGCGGCCGTCCGCGCCGAGTTCGGCCGCGAATACGAGCTGATCCTGGCCGGCGAGCGCGTCCGCGCCCCTGAGAAACTGATCTCGCGCAATCCCTCCGCGCCCGAAGAGATCGTCGGCATCCACCAGCGGGCCACGCCCGAGCAGGCGCGCGAAGCCATCGAGCGGGCGTTCCGGTACTTCCCGGTATGGTGTCGTAGGCCCGCCGAAGAGCGCGCCGCCCGTTTGCTGGAGGCCGCCCGGATCCTGCGTCGCCGCAAGATGGAATTCAACGCCTGGCTGATTTACGAGGCTGGCAAGACGTGGCCGGAGGCCGAAGCCGACGTTTCCGAGGCCATCGATTTCTGCGAGTACTACGCGCGCGAGATGCTGCGGCTGGCCGGACCTCACCCCATGATCCAATTCCCGGGCGAGCGCGACGAACTGGTCTACATCCCGCTCGGCGTGGGCGTGATCATCTCCCCGTGGAACTTCCCACTGGCGATCCTGACCGGCATGACCACGGCGGCCCTGGTGACAGGCAACACGGTGGTCATCAAGCCCTCCAGCGATACCCCCACCATCGCCGCCAAATTCGCCGAAGTCCTGACCGAAGCGGGCTTCCCGCCGGAGAGTTTCTCGCTCATCACCGGGAGCGGCGCCGCCATCGGCGACCTGCTGGTGGAACATCCGAAGACTCGGTTCGTCTGCTTCACCGGTTCCAAGGACGTCGGCCTGCGCATCAACGAGCTGGCTGCCCGGCCGCAGCCGGGCCAGATCTGGATCAAGCGCGTCATCGCGGAAATGGGTGGCAAGGACGCCATCATCGTGGATCGCGAGGCGAATCTGGAACGCGCGGTGGAAGGGGTCCTGGTGTCGGCTTACGGCTACCAAGGCCAGAAGTGCTCGGCGTGCTCGCGCGCCATCGTGGACGAAGCGATTTATGACGAGTTCCTGGATCGGCTCAAGACCCGCGCCGAGCAGATCACAGTGGGCCCGGCCGACGATCCCGGCAACTTCATGGGGCCAGTGATCAACGAAAGCGCCATGAACTCGATCCTGCGCTACGTCGAGATCGGCAAGGGCGAAGGCAGGCTGGTGACCGGCGGCGGGCGCGCCGGTGGCCCGGGCTATTTCTTGCAACCCACCGTCTTCGCCGAAGTCGCTCCCCAGGCGCGCATTTTCCGGGAGGAAATCTTCGGGCCCGTGCTGGCCGTGACGCCGGCGCGCGATTTCGATCACGCGCTGGAGCTGGCCAACGACTCCGAGTACGGCCTGACCGGCTCCGTCTACACGACCAACCGCGAAAAGATCGCTCGCGCCCGCGAGGAGTTCTTCGTGGGCAACCTTTACATCAACCGCAAGTGCACCGGCGCGATGGTCGG
>JBMFPL010000406.1:0-3540 GCA_049969115.1 Bryobacteraceae bacterium
GGCTTCCACCCGGAGAGCGCCCTCGCCCGGCTTGACGGGCTGCATCGCGGCGGCGATCATCCACCGGTCCCCTTGCCGGTAGAGGATCTTCTCTCCGCTGGCCGAAAGATCGAAGGCGGTGACATTGTCCAGCACCCGGTCGGTTTTGCGAGCTTTCAGGTCGAAGCGGTACAGGGTGCGGGCGGGCCTGTCTTCGGCCGTGGCGCGGAATGGCGTCTCCAGCAGGAAAAGGATGCCGCTGCGGCCGGCGAAAAGGCCGGTGTAATTGCGCGCGGGGATGGGAAGGGCCAGGATGCGCTGCTCGATTTCTTGGCTGTCAATCTCCACTTCGGGGGTCTGCGGCTGCGCAGCTTTCTGCCTGCCCATTGCCTGCGCCGGTTCGGCCGACTTTTCCTCGTCGCTTTCCGGCGCGAGCGGAGAAGGCAAGTCGCGGCGCAGCACCAGGACATAGACGCTGCTGGTCAGGGGACGGAAGTAACTAGACATGTCCCGCCAGCCGAGGTTGAGGCCGGTGTCGGTGCTGGCGAGAAAGTAAAGGTACTTGCCATCGCGATCGAACACCGGCAGGGTGGCGTCGCTCATGCCGTCGGTGATTTGCAGGCGGCGGCCGTGGGTGACGCGATACACGAACACGGCGCGCAGGTGATTTTGCAATTGCAGCGTGTAGGCGAGCCAGCGGCTGTCGGGCGACCACGCGAGGTGGCGCACGCGGCGGGGACCGTCGTAACGGTCCTTGTCCACGCGCACCGGCCGACCGGTTTCCAGATCCAGGTACCAGACGTTCAGTCGCTTGTCGGTGTAAGCGATCTTCTTGCTGTCCGGCGACCAGACCGGCGTGTAGTAGAACGAGGGCGGTTCGCTCAGCCGGTACCGTTTGACTCCGCCCGCGCCGGTAGGATCGCGCAGGTGCAGCTCGTACTCGCCCGAGGCGTCCGAGAAGTACGCGATCCAGCGGCCGTCCGGGGACCAGGCAGGGTCGCGGTCGGCTGCATCCGGCGAATTCGTCAGGTTGCGCGGATCGCCTTTCTCCGCCGGGAGCGTGAAGATTTCGCCGCGCGCCTCGAAAACGGCGCGGGCGCCGGTGGGGGAGATGCGGCCGCTTTGGATCTGGCGGGCCACGCGCTGCCAGCGCGGGCGGAGCTCGGGCAGATCGCCGTTGAGTGTGATTCGGACCGGCCGCAGCTTCTGCGTCATTAAGTCGAACAGGTAGATGGCGCCGAACTGCTCGAGCACGATCGCGTCCGGGCCGGCAGAGGCGTGCTTGAAATCGAATCCGCTGTTGGCCACCGCCTGGACGACCTTGCGCGTGCGCAGGTCGTAATAGTAAAGCGTCACCGGGCCGTTGCGATCGGACAGAAAGTAAATGCGATCGGCGATCCACATCGGGCAGAACTCGTTGGAGTTGTCGCGCGGGATGCGGTCCAGGATTTCCGAATCAGCGAGGCGCGCGATCCAGATGGGTGTGGTGCGCCCGCCGCGGTAGCGCTTCCAGGTGGTGAAGGCGCGGGCCAGGGGCACGTAGGCGATGCGCGTGCCGTCGGGCGAAAACGACCCTTCCTCGGCCATGACCAGCGGGACTTGCTCGGGGAAGGACCCGTCGAGTGCGATGGTGAACAGCCGGCGAAATCGCGAGTAACTGTTGCGCGGCGAACGGAACAGCACGGCCTTGCCATCGGTTGTCCAGCCCGCGACCTCGTCCGGGCCGGGATGCCAGGTCAGCCTTCGCGGCACGCCGCCGGTGACGGGGACCACGTAAACGTCCACGTTGCCGTCGTACTCGCCGGTGAACGCGACCCAGCGGCCATCGGGCGAAAAATAGGGGTTGCTCTCGCGGCCAGGGCCGGTAGTAAGCCTGCGCGCCTCGCCACCCTCGCGCCCCACGATCCAGAGATCGCCCGCGTAATGGAAAACGATGTGGGTGCGGCTGAGGGCCGGCTCGCGGAACAGGGTGGGTGGCTCGGCTGCAGCCGCGAAAAACGCCACACAAGCGAAAACAGCAAAGAGCGTGACACGCATTTTCAGGGTGTGCGCCTTTCTTTGGGGAAGCATAATATAGAGGAGCGCTCGCGCGCTTACAAATCGGCTGCTTCGCGAATCCTGGTTCCCTCGAGCAGGTAGTCCACGAAGCGACGGCCATGCTCCAGCGCCTGCTCGTAAACGGCCTTGCGTTCCTCGCGCGTGAGCCGGTAGCCAAGTCGGTACCAGCGTTCCAGGCTCTGGCCTACCGTGTAAGTGCCCGCGTAGGCGATGGCCGCCTTGGGCACCAGGCCGGCACCGAAGGGGATCTTGCCCGCGAGCTCGCGGGCCAGCGCGCGCCAGCCGAAAGCGCCGGCCACGATCGAGGCGATCTCGATGCGCTGCTCGCGGTAGCCGACCTCACGATCGCTGGCCGCCGCCAGCAAGAAGGCCATGCGCACTTGGTTCATGGTGATGAACGCGGTGTCGGAGGCGAACTCGCCCAGCGCCCAGGGAAACTGCATCAGGGAAGGCACGATGTCTGGCACCGCGGTGAGCAGCGCGAACGCAGCGTTTTCGCGGGAGATTGTGCGGATGACGCGCTGGGCGACTGGCCTGCGGAAAGGGTAGAAGTGGCGGGCCAGCGCCAGCCCCAGATCCTCGCGCGCCATCAGGATTTCCTCGACCGTGCGCTCGGGCGCCTGCCGGTAGAACACGAAAGCGCCCGCGGGGCAGGGAAGTCCTTCCTCGTAAATCTCGATGTCAAAACGGGGAGGTGCTCCGGGGTCGCCCATGCGATGCAGCACACGCATCAGCTCCCAGCGGCGCTGCCGGGATATGCTGGGTGGCGCGAAGAAGTCCTCCATGGCCGCCAGCACTTCGCTGGAGACCGCCGCCAGTCCCACGCTGAGCGGGCGCTCGGCCGCTGCGCGCACTTGCTGCGGGTTCAGGTGCCGTAAGGCCGTGCGAATCTGCCGCGCCAGGTGTTGCCCTCTCACGCCTTCCTCCTGGCCGGCGCGAGAACGCGCGGTTCAGCGATCCGGCCGTTGCGCGCCTCGCGCGCGGAATGCGATTCGGACTTCCTTCCGCCATTCTACTCCGAGGCCGATACGTTCCACTTCGATCTCGGGGCGGAAGAATCCCAGGATGGTTTCCGTGGTGGGATGAAACTCCAGGGCAGGCGCGACGAGCATCAGCCGTGGCGGGTCGTTTCGCAGCACGATGTCTGGGAAATATCCGCGAGCCTGGAACTCGCCGCGCTCCAGGTGCCAGCGCACGCGAAGCCAGTAATCGAGCGCCTGCATGGGCAGGTGGATGTCGGCGCTGGCTTTCAGCTCGAGCACCGCCAGGCGGCCGCTCCGATCGACCGCGAGCAGATCGAGCACTCCGCGGTCGCCGCCCACCAGCCCCGGTATCTGCCCGTAGACAGGTTCGGGAAGCAACGTCGGCTCTATCCGGGTTATGTGCGCCCGCACCTGTGATTCCAGCCAGCGTTCCGGCTGGAGCCGCCAGGCGGGGTGGAAGCGGTCGCGCGCCGCAGCATGGCGCAGGCAAGAAAGCTGGCGCGCAAGCTCTTCGACCACG
>JBMFPL010000407.1:0-3532 GCA_049969115.1 Bryobacteraceae bacterium
GCTCGGGAATCAGTTCGGCGTGCCGGAGCGCGATGTCGCCCCAGAACATGAGCCGGCGGCCCAGGGGCTGCAGCATTTCCGCCACGCGCTGCATGTGGCGCAGGTAAAGGCGTCCGACCCCATCGCGTTCGGCCTCCGGGCGGCTGCGTCCTTGGCCCAGTTCCCAGGTCTCGTCGCTGCCGATGTGCAGGAACGTCCCCGGGAAAGCCGCGGCGAGCTGGCGGCAGGTTTGCTCGATCCACTGGTAAGTAGCTGGGCTGGCGGGCGTGATCACAGCCCCGTGCGGAACCTCGGCCAGCTCGGCGTAGCGCTCGAATTTCAGCATGTGATGAAGATGGCCGAAGGTCTGCTGCTGCGGGACCAGTTCGATGTGATAGCGGCGGGTGTATTCGGAGAGGCGGCGCGCCTGCTCGGGCGTGAACTCGCCTCCTTCGGGCGCCACCAGCGACATGTGGCGGTAGCGGAACACGTGCTCCATGTAGAGGCTGAGCATGTTCAGCTTGAATTCGGCGGCCGTGCGGATGAGCCGTTCGAGCTGGGCATCGGTCGGGATGGGCCCGCGGCTGACGTCCACCGAGAAGCCGCGATAGCGCAAGGCGGGCCAGTCAGCGATGGAGACCGCGGACGTCCTGCCGCCGGGAGCGATCCACTGGCGCAGGGTCTGGACGCCGTAGAAGACGCCCGCTGCGGTGCGCGCGATGACTACGGCGCCGGCCGGGCTCGCATGCAACAAATATCCTTCCTCATGTGGCAGCGCGCCCCGCTCCAGTCCACGCCGCTCGATCTCCCGTTCGGCTTGCGGGCGACCGGCGCGCAGCAAGCGCACCTGGGCTTCCGCCTCGCTGCCCAGGCGCGCCTCGAGCTTGTGCGTCTGCTTGAGTTCTTCGATGAGCGTTTCCGCCGCGAGGCGGTCTTCCGCCTCGGCCACGTAAATGGTGACGGGCGAGCGCAGTCGCAACTCGCCCTGGCCTTTCACGAGGACGCGCGGCGCAGGGACCAGCTTGGGCGGCTGGCTCCAGAGGGGCGCTATCGCGAGAGCGAGCAGGAGCAGGAAGGGAGCCCGGCGCATGCGAAGTATCATACAGGCCGCGCCGGCTGCCGGGTGGCTGGGGTGTCCCGACGCCGCGTCACTGCGCGTCGGCAGCTGAGAGCAGCGCCATCATCCTGCGAACGCGCGCGGGGTCCCGAGCCGCCAGGTCGTGGTTTTCCAAAGGGTCCGATTCGGTATCGAACAGCAGCGGCCGCCCTTGGCCGGTTTGCCATCTCGCCTCGCGCGCGGGCTCGAACCCCACGATCAGCTTGTAGCGGCCGTCCCAGGCCAATCGCCAGGCGTTCAGCCCGGACCGCAGCCATTGCCGGTGTTTGCCCGTACGGCCTTCCAGCAGCGGCCGGAGCGAGCGGCTTTCCATTGCGGGCAGTGGCTCGGCCCCCGCGTAATCCAGGAACGTCGCCGCCAGATCCATCACGCTCACCAGTGCGTCCGAGCTCACCCCGGCTTTCACTCCCGGTCCCGCGATGTGGAGGGGCACGCTGACCGACGGGTGGTAGGGAAGCGACTTTCCCCAGCGGTCGTGGTCGCCCAGCATCTCGCCGTGATCGCTGGAGAACGCGATGAGCGTGTTATCGAGCTCGCCGCGCCGCTTGATTTCCTGGAGAAAGATGCCCAGCCAGCGGTCAATGTTTTCGCACATGGCGGTGTAGTTCTGGCGGATGGCGAAGTGGACTTCGGGCGGGTACTGGGTGTTGCGGTTGGGCGGCGGGAATGCGCGCCCGCGCACCGTAGCCTCCATGCGACGTGTGATGTCCATGGGTGAGTGCGGGCCCGTGAAATTGACCTGGAGGAACCAAGGCTTGCCGGGCGGGACCGAGCGCAGCAGCATGAGGCCGTTGCCGGCCAGCCAGTTGTCGCAGTAGGCCTCCTCGTCCAGCGGCGTAGGGAAGGTGTCGGCGTACTCGCGCCGTTTTTTGAAGTCGGCCACGTGCAGGGCGGCGCGACCGCGGCGGTGCAGGTAGGCCATGTAGGGATCCTTCGGTTCGACGGCGCCGCTGCGGATCGCGTCGTGCTTGCCGGCGTTGTCAATGCCGTCGGTGAATCCCCACTCCCGGAGCAGGCGCTTGCCGTCCAATCCCCAGTCGAGAGTTTTCTTGTGCAAGTCGAACTTGCCGCAGCCCAGAACCGCGTAGCCGCGGTCGCGGAGCGCGGAATAAAAGGTGGGCCGATCGAGCGGGTAGTCGTAGCCGTTGTTGGGCACGCGGCAGTTGGCGTATTCCTTGCCCGCAGCCAGGCAGGCGCGGGCAGGAGCGCAAAGCGGCGAGGGGGTCAGAACGCGCGTGAAGCGGACGCCGCGGCGTGCCAGTGCGTCGAGGTTCGGGCTGTGCACCTCCAGCGCCGGGTTGGCGCCGGTCCAGTCAAAGCGCCACTGATCGGGGAAGAACAGCAGAATGTTGGGCGGCTGCGGGCGCGGCGCCAGCGCGGCCGCCCCCGCAGCGGCGAGAAACGCCCGGCGCGTCGGAGCATCGGGATGCTGGTGAGCGGCGTGAGGCATGGCCGGGATCTCGAGGAATTATCGCGCCGCCCGGCGCTGGGCAGCAACCGTGCCCTCCGCTCGTGCCGGTTCGCTCATGCGATGAGCGGGCGATGCAGGGATTCGGTTTGAGCGTTCCGCGCGGGCGCAGAATCGCGCCAGGGACAACTTCTCGCGACGGGGATGGGTGCGACAGGGAAAGAACTACCCGTGGTGGCCAGGGAGGGAATCGAACCCCCGACGCCAGCCTTTTCAGGGCTGCGCTCTACCAACTGAGCTACCTGGCCTCGGCCCATATTCTAGCAGAATCGGCGCCTGGTGTGTCGAGGCTATACTGGCGGAGTGAACACGATGCGCATCGTCGTCTCCCGGCACTCGGCCTTCTACAGCCCGCTGATCGCTACGCTGGCCGCGGGATTCCTGGAGCAGGAAGGTCTGGCGGCGACCTACCGGCCGTTGGCGCCGGGCGAGCGGGCGCAGGATCTCGTCGCCCGGGGCGAGGCCGACGTCGTCCAGTCGGCCGTGTCCTCGAGCTGGTTGGCGAGGGAGCGGGGCGAGTCATCGCTGCCTGTGCACTTCGCGCAGATCAACTGCCGGGACGGTTTCTTCCTGGTAGGCCGGCAGCGCGAGTCCCCGTTCGAGTGGAAGAGCCTCGAGGGCAGGAGCCTGCTGGCGGATCACGCCCCGCAGCCGCTGGCTATGCTCCAGTACGCCTCGTTCCGGCAGGGCGTCCGGTGGGACCGGGTCGAGGCGATAGACGCAGGGACGCCTGAGCAGATCGCGGACGGCTTCCGTGCTGGCCGGGGCGATTACGCGCATCTACAAGGCCCGGCCGCGCAGCAGTTGGAGCACGAGGGTTGCGGGTGGGTGGTGGCTTTGGTGGGCGAGGCTATGCCGCCGGTGGCCTTCAGCAGCCTGCTGGCGTCGCGGTCGTTCCTGGAAACCAGCGCGGCGCGGGCTTTCCTGAGAGCGTACGTGCGTGCGCGGGAGTGGGTTCGGGCAACCCC
>JBMFPL010000408.1:0-3510 GCA_049969115.1 Bryobacteraceae bacterium
ATCGCCGCGGTGTGCGATTGTTACCAGCCTCACCTGGAAGCGGCCGTAGCCTACGCCCGTAAGAACGGCCAGCAACCGAAAGCCATCAGGGATTTCCGCGAGATCATTACCGACCGCTCCATTGACGCCGTCTGTATCTCCACCCCTGACCACTGGCACGCCTACATGACGGTGGAAGCCTGCAAGGCGGGCAAGGACGTTTACGTGGAGAAACCGCTGTCCACTTACATCGTGGAGGGGCAGAAGATGGTCGAGGCGGCGCGCAAGTACAAGCGGGTCGTTCAGGCCGGCACCATGCAGCGCTCGGGCGTGCATTTCCAGCAAGCGGTGGAGATCGTGCGCAGCGGCAAGCTGGGCAAGGTCACCTTCTGCCGCACCTGGAATACGGGCAACTCGCCCCGCCAGGGCATCGGCAACCCGCCCGACGAGGAGCGCATTCCCGAAGGGCTGGACTGGGACATGTGGCTGGGGCCTGCACCCATGCGCCCCTTCAACGCCAACCGCTGGGGGGTGCATCCCGAACTTGCCCGCAAGCCTTTCCCTTACTTCCGCTATTTCTGGGACTATGCCGGCGGCTCGCTGACGGACTGGGGCGTGCATGTGCTCGACATTGTCCACATGGCCTTCAACGAGCCCATGCCCAAATCGGTCGCAGCCCTGGGCGGCAAGTACTGGCTTACCGACAATCGCGAAACTCCCGATACCCTGCTGGTCACCTTTGAGTATCCCGAAGGCTTCCTCGCCACTTACGAAAACCGCTTGTGCAACGCCGAAGCTCCGCTCGGGCAGGGATATGGCACTATGTTCCATGGCACGCAAGGCACGCTTTATGTCAATCGCAGTTTCTACCAGATCATTCCCGAGCGCGGCTCCAAGCTCGAACCGGTCCGGGTCGAGCGGTCTAATAACGCGAACGTAGATCACTGGGCGAATTTCATCGAATGCATCCGGACCCGGCAACGCCCCATCTCGGACGTCGAAACCTGCTACAAGACCACCGCCGCCTGCATCCTGGGCAACATATCGCTTCGCGCGGGAATCCGCGTAGACTGGGACTTCGAAAGACAGACTACCGTGCAACCGGAAGCTCGAAAGTTCCTCTGGCGCGAGTATCGGCACCCATGGAAGCTGGAAGTATGAAGCCCATCGGGCCTATCTGAAGTCGGCGCTCGCCGCAGCATTTGTTGAAATCTTTTAACAACGCGCTGGGCACCCATCTTGACAAAGGCAGCCTTCAGGTGTAGTTTTGAATTGGGCATACACACGCGCGGAAATTCCCTGCACAAAGGAGGTCACATGGCTGCTGCTCTTTCCGCGTGGGATACCACTGTTCTGCTTGCCGCCGTCAAAGCCGCCAGATTGTCCCTGTATGTCAGCTCAGGCTGGAATCCTTTCGTCGAGCTGTTGATTGAAGCGCTCGGCCGTGCTATCAGCGACAATGAGCATGACCCCGAAATCCGCGCCAACAGCCTGTGGTTCGGGCGCCGCCTGAAGCCTTTCCTGCTGCGCGTACTGCGCGAGCGCCCGGCGGCAGCCCGCGCCATATTGCAATTCCTGGCCACCTACATTCGCGACGTTTACCGGCGCACAGGACAGCAGGAGATCGGCGCAATCACTCCTTCCACTGTGGTGATCGAGCCAACCGACCGGTGCAATCTCAACTGCCCGGGTTGCTACGCGAAAAGCACGGCGGATGGCGCGGACTTGCCTTACGAGCGCATGGTGCAGATCGTCGAGCAGGTCATAGATATGGGCGTGACGCTGGTGACCATTTCCGGCGGCGAACCATTCCTGCGCGAGCGAGCCGACCGGGCCATCACACGCCTGGCCCAGCGCTTCCCCGATCACGGTTTCCTGGTTTACACCAACGGAATCCTAATTGACGAAGACATCGCCGCACGCCTCGGCCGGGTCGGCAACGTTTTCCCGGCCATCAGCGTGGAGGGTTTCGAACACCAAACTGATGCTCGCCGCGGCGAGGGCACTTACGCCCGCATCCGTCGCGCAAGGCAACTTTTGGCCCATCACGGCGTGATGACCGGCTTCTCGGTGACCATAACCCGCCAAAACGCTGAGGCTGTGGCCAGCGACGCTTTCATCCAGCGCCGTTTGGAGGAAGGTGACCTGTTCGGGTGGTTCTTCCTGTTGCAGCCCATAGGGCGCGCCCCCCGCCTGGACCTGATACCTACGGCCCAGCAGCGCGCGCTGATACGCCAGGCCATCTTGCGCTGGCGGCAGTCCGATTTGCCCATCTTCCTGGGCGATTTCTGGAACGACGGGCCACTGGTGGGAGGCTGCATCGCGGGCGGCCGTTACTACTTCCACATTTATGCCAACGGGGACATCAGCCCCTGCGTTTTTGCCCCTGTCGCCTGTGGCAATATTTTCGACATTATCGAAGGCCGCAGCCCGTACAGGAGCCTCAAAGAATTCGTCCAGCGCAATCCGGTTTTCGTGGCCTACCGGCAGGAGCAGGCCCGGACCCAGGATCGCAGAAGGCCTTGCCTGCTGATTGACCAGCCGGAAGCCTTCCGGCGCATCGCAGCGCTGCCCGGCTGCCGCCCCGCGAAAAACATGCCTCCCGGCTATCTGGATGGCGATATCGCGCGCGCCATTGATCGCGCGGCTGCGGAATGGCGCGAGGTGGCGGCCCACTTGCCACCCCTGGCCGGCGACGCAGCGGACGGGGCAGGCCCTCTGGCCGACGATGCCGCGCTCCTGCGCCGCAAGCCCGCGCCGGCGCATCACCACGCGGCGCACTCGCCGCCATGACCTGCTACTCGCTGACCCGCTTGGCGGTCATTTCGAAGCTGCGATCGCCGAATTCCACCGTCAGCTTCAACTGATCGCCGCTGACCTTGCCTTTGTAGTGGATCCGGACCTCGTTGCCACCGAATTCGCGCACCACGACGAAACTGATCTCGTCACCGCTGACTTTGCCCTCCTGGATGGTCGCCTCACCGCGCGGGCTGGAAACGGTGCCGGTCAGCTTGTCGCCCTCAACGTTGAAGGTGAAAATGCTGGTTCGGGTCTGCCCGTCCGGCGTCTGAAACTCAGCCTTCCATTTGCCGGTTACGTCCGCCGCCAGAAGCATGGCCGCCAGCATGAGAACAGTCAGCGCGATGGCTTTGGTCTTCATAGCTCTTTCACCTCACTGGGTTCGTCTTCCTTGACCTGACCATGATACAACCGGGCTCCAGGGCCCGCACGCGTGCAGGACTGGCGAGATAAAATGGAGGCCGGCTTCACGCTGCCGCCCTGGTCGTGGCGCGATTTGCAGAGGAGTTTCGGCATGAACCTTACCAACCGCAGGTCGTTCCTGATTGGCTCCGCCGGCCTGGCGAGCCTGCCCCCTTTTACGCCCGGCGCCAACGAGCAAGTGGTGCTCGGCCTCATCGGCGCGCGCAATCAAGGCCGCAACGACGCGCTCAGCGCCATCAAAGCGGGCGGCCGCTTCAAAACCATATGCGACGTGGATGACGCCGTCATCGTCAAGGTCGGCGCGGAACT
>JBMFPL010000409.1:0-3502 GCA_049969115.1 Bryobacteraceae bacterium
CGGCGTGTTCATGTCGGGATGGGCGTCTACCCAGATCACGCCGATGCGCGCCTTGCGCCGGCGAAAGTGGTGGGAGACGCCGGCGATGGTTCCCACGGCCACCGAGTGGTCGCCACCCAGAACCAGCGGCATCTGGCCGCCGGAGAGGGCGCGCTCGACGGCGCGCGCCAGCCGCCGGCAACTCTCCGCGATCTGGGGAAGGTAACGGGCATTGGCGGGCCCCTGCGGTGCGTGTTCGGGCTGCTCGACCGCGACGTTGCCCCAGTCTTCGATCTGGTAGCCGAGCAAGGCCAGGCGCTGGCCGATATTGGCCACGCGGAGGGCCGAGGGTCCCATGTCCACGCCCCGGCGGTTGGCGCCCAGATCCAGCGGCGCCCCGATGATGGCGATCCGGGCGGGCGGCATCTTCTCAGGGGCGCGTGCGGTAGAGCATGCGCGGGAAGGCGATGGTCTCGCGCACGTGATCGAGGCCGCAAATCCAGGCTACGCACCGCTCGATGCCCATGCCGAAGCCCCCGTGCGGCACCGTACCGTACTTGCGCAGGTCAATGTACCACTCGAAGGCCTCGCGCGGCAGCTTGTGCTCTTCGATGCGGCGCAGCAGCAGCTCCAAATCGTGGATGCGCTGGCCGCCGCCGATGATCTCGCCGTAGCCTTCCGGAGCCAGTACGTCCACGCCCAGCACGACTTCCGGCCGCTCGGGATCCGGCTGCATGTAGAAGGCCTTGATGGCTGCGGGGAAGCGGTCCACCATGAAGGGCCGGTCAAAGTCCTCGCTCAGCAGGGTCTCGTCGGCGTTGCCGAAGTCGGTGCCCCACTGGATCGGGCTGCCCTTGGCCTGCAAGCGCTGGATGGCCTCGTCGTAACTGATCTGCGGGAAAGGCGGCTTGACGTTCTCCAACTTGGAGATGTCGCGCTCCAGCACCGCCAGTTCCTGGCGCCGGTTTTGCAACACGCGGGCGACGACGTAACAGACCAGCTCCTCGGCCACCTGCTTGACGTCATCCAGCGTGGCGTAGGCCATCTCCGGCTCCACCATCCAGAACTCGGTCAGGTGCCGGCGCGTCTTGGAGCGCTCGGCGCGGAACGTGGGGCCGAAGCAATAGACTTTGCCGAAGGCCATCGCCGTGGCCTCGTTGTAAAGCTGCCCGGACTGCGTCAGGTAGACCTTCTCGTGGTCGAAGTAGTTCACTTCGAACAGCGTGGTGGTGCCCTCGCAGGCTGCGGGCGTGAAAATGGGCGTATCCACCAGCGTGAAGCCGTGCGAATCGAAGTACTCGCGCACCGCGCGCACCACTTCGTGGCGGATGCGGAGGATAGCGTGTTGGCGGCGGCTGCGCAGCCACAGGTGCCGCCGGTCCATCAAGAAATCAATGCCGTGCTCCTTGGGCGTGATGGGGTAGGGATCGCTTTCCGGTACCCGCTGGATGACTTCGATCCCGTCCAGCTCGAGCTCGTAACCGCCGGGCGCACGCGGCTCGGCCCGCACCGTGCCACTGACAATGATGGAGGATTCCTGCGTCAGATCGCGGACGGTCTCGAAGACCTCGGCCGGCAGCGCGCTCTTGACGGCTACGCACTGCATGACGCCGGTGCCGTCGCGGACCAGCGGGAACACGATCTTGCCGCTTTCGCGCAGGTTGTACAGCCACCCGGCCAGGCGAACTCTCTGGCCGACGTGACCTGCGGCGTCGGATATCGTGATGCGCGGGGGAAGTTCAGGTGCAGCCATTTACAGACTCTCCAGGCGGTCGAAAACCTGCTGCACGGTTTCCAGGGGATTCTTCAGCTCCGGGTCCTCCCGCACCTCCAGCAGCAGCGGAACCTCGTCGCCACAGGAGCGCAGCAGGCCGACGGTCTTTGCCCAGTCCACTGTGCCGCCGGGCGACAGCAGGGGGAACCGATGCAGGTCCTGCTCACCGTCGTTGTCGTGCACGTGGGTCGAGCGGATGCGATCCCTCAGAATGCGGAAGGCCTCCTCGATGCCCTCGCCCAGGTGCGCGTGGCCGACGTCGAGGCAGACGCCGAGGCTCAGGTGCGTAACCTCGAAGAAACTCGCCAGGCGCTCGGCAGTGGAAAGGCCGTTAGGAATGTTCTCGAGCAGGATCTCCACGCCGCGCTGGCGTGCGAAGACCGAAAGCTCGTCCAGCGAGGCAAACGCCGCCTCCACCTTGTGCTCGTCGTACTCTTCCTCGGGCAAGCCCAGGTGCTGGATGAGGTACCGGAAGGGCGCCAGCTCCGCGATTTCGATGGCCCGTTTGACCTCGTCCACTGCCTGAATGCGGCGGACCTTGGATGGCTCGGCGATGTTCACGATGGCGTTGGGCCCGGAGCGGCCCCAGACATCATCGCTGTAGACGGGCGAATGCAAAGCGTGAAAGCGCAGCTCGGAATCGCGGAACCAGTGCGCCATTTCTGTGACCTGCGCCCGGTTGCGGTAATCCAGGTGCTGGCGGGCACAGAAGATCTCCACCGCAGCCAGGCCTGCGTTGTGGATCTTGTCGAGCAGGGCCGTGGTGAGTCGGTGATTGACGAACAAGTAAGTGGAAAGGACTCGAATCATAGGCGTCAGAAACCGGCCGCCTTGCCTTCCACGCGGGGATCGGCAGCGCCCTGGAGCCAACCTCCCTCCACCAGCACCGCGGCGGCCTCGCCCATCGAGCGGGTGAGCTCGATGGCGAAGCCGCGTGCGGCCAGCAACGCTTGCGTGTCGGGAGAAATGCCAGGCTCCAAGTACAGTTTATCGGGAAGCCACTGGTGATGGAAGCGGGGCCAATCCACGGCTTGCTGAATGTTCATGCCGAAATCCAGCACGTGGACGATCACCTGGAGCACGGTGGTGATGATGCGGGGGCCGCCGGGCGAGCCCACGACCATGTAGAGCCGGCCGTCGCGCAACACGATGGTGGGCGTCATGGAAGACAGCGGGCGCTTGCCCGGCGCGATGGCGTTAGCCTCACCCTGCACCAGCCCATAGTAGTTGGGAAATCCCGGGCGGGCGGCGAAGTCGTCCATTTCGTTGTTGAGCAGGAAACCGAGACCGGGAACCGTGACCCCGCAACCGTAGCCGCCATTGAGCGTGTAGGTGACGGCGACCGCATTGCCCTGCGGGTCCACGATCGAGTAATGCGTGGTTTGGGGGCTTTCGTACTGGTGCGGGTTGCCGGGACGCAACCGCTCGCTGGGCGTGGCCCGCTCAGGATCAATCGAGCTGCGCAACTGCGCCAGATAGCGCGGATCGAGCAGGCCTTTCACCGGAACCCGCACGTAGTCGGGATCGCCCAGATACTCGCTGCGGTCGGCGAAAAAGCGGCGCATGGCCTCAGCCATCCAGTGGATCGCGGCGGCCGAGCCGGCGCCGTGTTTCTCGAAACCGGTTCCTTCGAGCACGCCGAGCATCTGGAGGATGCCGATCCCGCCCGAAGATGGCGGCGGCGCGGTAACGATTTCGAAGCCGCGGTAGTGGCCGCGGAGCGGGGCGCGTTCCACCACACGGTACGAT
>JBMFPL010000410.1:0-3491 GCA_049969115.1 Bryobacteraceae bacterium
ATCGACAAGACAGGGTTGACGGGCTGGGGCTTCACCCGTCAATATATCGTTTTATTATCGACAAGGAGGCCCCACATCTCTCTCCCCTCGCCGTTCCCTGCTGATCCCCGGTGCCCTGTGGTGGTTGGCGGTCACCGCCGCCGCGCAGATCGGGGGCGGTTCGCTGCTGGGAATCGTCACCGATCCCAGCGGCGCAGCCATTGCCGGTGCGCGTGTCATCGTGACCCACGTGGATACCGGCGTCAGCCGCGAGACCGCGACCAGTGAAACCGGCTATTACGAATTCCCGCTGTTGCCTGCGGGCAATTACAAGCTCGAGGTCGAGCAAGCCGGCTTTCGCCGCGCTAGCACGGGGGTGTTCGCCATCAACTCGGGCACCCGCCCGCGCGTGGACCTGCGGCTGGAGATCGGCCTGGTCAGCGAAACCATCGAAGTGGCGGCTGCCGCGCCCATGGTGAACGTGACCACCACGGATCTGGGCATCGCCATGGAGCAGTCCATGGTGGTGGAGGCGCTGCCGCTCAACGGCCGCAACTTTCAGCAATTGGTAGGGCTGCAAGCGGGGGTGATTTCCGGGCCCGCTTCGAGCGCGGGCGCACGCGGGGGCATCGAGTTTCATGGCGCCACCGCGCTGGGCAACAGCCTGTTGCTGGATGGGGTGGATATGTCGCTCAGCGAAGTCAACGCCACAGGCAATGCCACGGGCGGCGGGCCGCTGATCAACACGGTCAACGTGGAGGCCATCGAGGAGTTCAAGGCCACTGGCAACGCCATGCCGGCCGAGTACGAGCGGGCCATAGGCGGCGTTCTCAATGTCACCACCAAGAGCGGCACCAACCAGTTCCACGGCACGCTGTTCCACTTTCTCCGCAACGACAAGCTCGACGCCAACAGCTTCTTTTCCAACCGCTCCGGTTTCCCGCGTCCGGCGCTGCGCTGGAACCAGCTCGGCGGCAATCTGGGCGGGCCCGTCAAGCGCAACCGCGCGTTCTTTTTCTTCAACTACGAGGGCGCCGAGGTGCGCAGGCCTTCCCAGGTGACGGGCAACGTGGCCACGCCTGCGCTGATCGCGCAACTGACGCCAAGCCTGCGCAAGACCTTCGAAGAATTCTCGCCCAGGACGTTCGAGCCCACCGCCAACCCGCTGGTCGGCTTCCACCGCCGCAACGACCGCGCGGTCAACGACGAGCACACCTTCCTGGCCCGCGGCGACGTGGATCTTACCCGTCACCGCCTCACCCTCCGCCACAATTACAATCATCAGGACGTCAAGACCCCCACTCTGCCGCCGGCCATGCCGCGCGTCTTCCCTACCCGCTTCCACAACGTCCTGCTCCAGGACAGTTGGATTCTGAGCCCGGCCGTCTTCAACGAGCTGCGCCTGGGTTTGAACCGCACGGACCTGGACCGGCGCGAGGAAGGCCGCGACCGCGTGCCCGCCTGGGTCACGGTTTCCGGCGTCAACGTCAACATCAGCCAGCCGGGATACCTGCACTTCATTCCCACCACTTACACCCTGGCCGATAACCTGTCGCTGGTTCGCGGGCGGCACACGCTGAAGACAGGAACCGAGATCCGCATCACCATGAACAACCGCGACCAGGGTGGCCAGCCCACGCACATGTACAACAGTCTCAATGACCTGATCGCTGACCGGCCCAATCGCATTCGCCTGCTGTTCGGCGGGGGTAAGGGACTGAAAACTACCAACTACGGTTTTTATGTGCAGGATGACTGGCGCGTCTCGCCCAAACTCCAGGTCAACATGGGGCTGCGCTACGAGTATTCCCCGCCCCTGCGCGGCGGTTTCAACGTCTCGAGCTCCGATCCCTTCGGACCGTTCATTCGTTCGGCGCAGGATGATATGTTCGTCGCCGATCGCAACAACTGGGCGCCCAGGTTGGGCGCGGTCTACGATCCCTTCGGCAACCAGAGGTTCGTCATTCGCGCCGGGGGCGCCATCAGTTACTTGCCGCAGCAGGCCATCTTCATCATGGACATGGCCTTCATTGACCCGCGGCTACCCTTCGTAGCGATTTCACCCCCGCCGAGCTGGCCCCTGCCCCAACCGCCTACCCGTTCCCCCTTTCTTTCGTTTACCAGATCGCTTCCAACCCGTCCTCCCTGCCGCCGACCATCGTGGCGCCCCGGCAAATCATGGACTTCAACCGGCGCGACAGCTACGGCGGACAGTGGAACCTGAGCCTGCAAGGCGCCGTCACGCGCACCCTGGCGCTGCAAGCCAGTTACGTAGGCACGCGCAACGTGAAGTTGAGCTCGCCCCGCAACGTCAATCTCTTCATGCCGGCTCTGGGACGCAGGCCGCGTCCGGACATGGGGGATGTCAACTTTATGGAGAACGCCGCCAACATTTCTTACCACGGCTTGCAGATTTCGGCCAACCAGCGTCTCAGCCGCGGCCTGAGTTTCGATGCCTACTACACTTTCGCCAAGGCCACGGCTTATTACTGCCCCCATGGGACCATAACTTTCACACTTAGCCAGCTCCAGGATCCTTACGACATTGCGGGCTCGCGCGGCGTCAAGGACGGCGATATCCGTCACCGCTTCGTGAGCACCTTCTCTTATCGGATCCCGACCGGCCCTTTGAGCCGCATCCGTTGGCCTAACGCCTTGCTCGGCGGCTGGACTGCGCAGGGCATTGTGCAACGGCGGTCGGGCCTGCCTGTGAACGTTCTGGCGGAAACGCAACTGGTGCAAAACGGGCGGGCGGATGGCCAGCGCCCCGACTGGGTCTGGGGAGTGGATCCTTATATCCGCGACGCCAAAGCGCTGTTATGGCTGAACCGCGCGGCCTTCGACAACGCCACCCCGCGCGCACAGGGCCGGTTCGGCAATCTGGGCTATAACGTTTTCCGTTCGCCCTGGGGATTCTCTTTCGACGCCGGCTTGCACAAACGGATCCCGCTGGGCGAAGCGCGCCGCTTGACGTTCCGCTTCGAGATGTTCAACGCCCTGAACCACAAGGTGCTCGGCAGTCCTGAGAACAGTCTGAGCAATCCCAACTTCGGGCTGATCACCAGCGCCAGCGCAGGCCGCAACATCCAGGTCGCGCTCAAGTATCAGTTCTGAACGCTGCCCATGGGTTCGATTCGGCTCCCGGTTCTCGCTGGCTTGGCCCCGCCCGTTGCGCTCACGGGTTCGCACGAGGCCGCGCCCTTTGACCGGCAGCGAGCGGTTCGAAAACAATAACGACCATGAAAGTTCGGCGATCCAAAGCAGCGGCGGCGTCGCAGGTCGAAAGGGTCATGGAGGCCTTGCGACAAAGCATCTTCGCGGGCGAGTGCAGCCCGGCGATGCCGTCCAGGAGTTGCGGATGGCCCGCCAGTACGGCGTCAGCCAGACCACGGTGCGGGAGGCCCTGACGCGGCTGGAAAGTGCCGGCTTCGTCCGCCGAGTGCCCAACGTGGGCACCTTCGTCACCCAGCTTTCCGTGGACGAGCTGCGCGAGCATTTGCGGCTGCGGCTGT
>JBMFPL010000411.1:0-3490 GCA_049969115.1 Bryobacteraceae bacterium
AGCCGAGCAGATCACGGCCAACGGCGTGCGCAGTTCGTGCGAGACGCCCGTCACGAACTCCATCTGAAGCTGCGCCAGGCGATGAGCGCGCTGCGCGGAGACGATCAGCGTGGCGAGGCTGGCGGCCATGAGCAGCAAGATGGCGAAACTGACCGCGAGATTACGCTGCCTGAGCCGGTTGACCGCTGCTTCCAGCGAGCCGGCGCGGTGCTGCACGAGCACCTGCCAGCGGCCTTCCGGCTCGAGGCGCAACGGCCCGGCGGGCGCGGCAGGGAGCCCGGTCGCCAGACCAAGGCCGCTCTCAGCGAGCCACCGGGGCAGCGCAGGTCGCAGCTCGAACAGGCCCGCGGTGGCGTCGGGAGAGGCCATCGGTTCTTCTGGCAGCGAGGGGTCGGAGCGGTACAGCACGCGACGGTCGGAACGGCGGATGACCTGCACCCGGAAGTCGAATCCCTCGATCCGGCGGAAATGCCTGTCCACCAGCTCGGGCAATACCACCTTGACCAGGCACTCCTGGTCGAACTCCACGATGGTCCATCCCGCCAGCGAGGGAGGGCGTTCCGGACGCCATCCGGGCGGGCCGAACCGCTCGCGTCTTCCCCGGCCCCCGCGAGGCATGGCGACGGCGTTGGCCTCCTCGTCCACCACCCCGCGCCAGAGCGGCAGGGCGCCCCGGCCTGACTCAGCCGCGCGGAGCGCCAGACGCGATCGCAGCGCTTGCCAGCGCTGCGGCCAGGCGGCGGGCTGGAAGCCGCCCTTGTCCTCGCGGTAGACAAGGAGCTGTTGCAGGCCGTCCTCGCCTCCCCTGGTCACGTAGAAGGCGCGAACCAGTTCGGGATGGGGCGAGGATTCCTTCCAGGCCTGCCATCGCTCGGCCAGCTCGTCCAGCTCCCTGTCCGGGGCCGCTGGCCGCGCCGCGTTGAGTACCACCAGGGCACGGAGGAGCTCGGCGTTGAACTCCTGCACGAAGCGGGATAGCGAGGCGCGGAGGTGGATGTGCAGCCTCTCGCGCTCGGCCTCGCCCAACTGCCCAATCCATTGATATTGCAAGAACGCCAGCAAAAGCAAGAGGCCGAGCGCCGCGCCCATGGCCAGGAAGGGGATCGGCGGGCGGTCGCGCAGCAGCCGCACGAAAGTCATTATCGCGCCGCGGCTGGCCATTCTGGCGGACGCCGCGCCTGAGTTGGAGCACAATAAAGCTGATGGCCGGCACGCCCGCGCGAGTGTTGATCGTAGACGACGAGGAGAGCCAGCGCACTGGCCTGGCCGCCATGATCTCGTCCTGGGGGTTCGAGGCCGAGACCGCCTGCGATGGCCTGGAAGCCCTGGAAAAGCTCGGCCAGACGCCGGTGGATGTGCTGGTCACCGACTTGATGATGCCGCGCATGGACGGGTTCGAACTGCTGCGGCGGCTGGCCGCTCAGGGCGGCGGGCCGCCTGCCATCGTGATTACCGCCTTCGGCAGCATCGAAACCGCGGTGGCCACCATTCATGATCTGGGCGCATTCTGGTTCCTGGAAAAGCCCATCCAGCCCCAGGCTCTGCGCCTGCTGCTGGAGCGCGCCGCATCGCAGCGGCGGCTCGCACAGGAGACCGAACGCCTGCAAAGGCAGTTGAGTTACCAGGGGGTCCTGGGCGAGCTGACCGGGCGCTCGCCCGCCATGCAGCAAGTGTTCTCGCTCATCCGCCAGGTCGCCCCCACCAAAGCCGCCGTGCTGATCACCGGCGAAAGCGGCACGGGCAAGGAACTGGTGGCGCGCGCCATCCACGCCCTGAGCCCGCGCCGCGAGGGCCCTTTTGTAGCCATCAACTGCGCGGCCATGCCCGAGACGTTGATGGAGAGCGAGCTCTTCGGGCACGAGAAAGGAGCGTTCACGGGCGCTTTCGAACGCCGTGCAGGCTGCTTCGAGCTGGCGCACAACGGAACGCTGCTGCTGGACGAGATTGGCGACATGCCCGTAGCCACGCAGGCTAAGCTGCTGCGCGTGCTGGAAGACTCGCGCGTGCGGCGGCTGGGCGGGCGCAACGAAATCGTGGTGGACGTGCGCGTCATCGCCTCCACCAACCGTTCGCTCACCGAAGCCCTGCGCAAGGGGGCGCTGCGGGAGGATCTGTACTTCCGGCTGAACGTCTTCCACATTCACCTGCCGCCGTTGCGTGAGCGCCTGGAGGACGTGCCGCTGCTGGTCGAGGCCCTGCTGGCCGAGTTGAATCGCAAGCACGGCACGCGGGTGTTGGAGGCTGCGCCCGAAGTGCTGGAAGTGTTCCGGTGCTACTCCTGGCCGGGCAACGTGCGCGAGCTGCGCAACGTGCTGGAACGGGCCGTCATTCTGGCTGGCGAAGGAGTCATCCGACGCGAACACCTGCCTTGGAATTTCCCGCCCGGGACGCCGGCGCGGGAGGCCCTCATGCCGGAGGATGCGGGTGTGGTGCGCGTGCCCCTGGGCGCCACGGTGGAAGAAGCTGAGAAGGCGCTCATCCTGCGCACGCTGCAATACACGGGCAACAACAAGACGCGCGCGGCCGAGATCCTGGGTATCAGCCTCAAGACGTTGCACAACAAGCTCAAGGAGTACGCTGCCGCGGCCGCATCGCGCAGCGATGACCCCGCGAGGACCGACGATGCCAGGTGAGCGGGAGGGCCGCGCCGCCGGACAGGCCCGTGGGGAAAAGCAGTTGCGCGTGGCTTCGGTCTCGCTGCGCGTCCGGCTGCGCCTGGCCATCCTGGCGCTCATTGTGCTGGTGGTGAGCGCAGTGTCGTTTCTGAACCTGCACCGGCTGGCGGAAGCGCGCTTCGAGGACTTTGCCCAGCGGGCGCAGATGGCGGCGCAGCAAATCAAGACCTTTTTGATTTACCGGGTGCGTGATCTGGCCGCGCGCCGCGAGCCGGGCCCCGCCACCCTTGAGGAAGCCTTCCAGCTCTGGGAGCAGATGGTGCGTGAGGATCCCGATCTGGCCGCCATGCTGGACTCCACCGTGGCCAGCGCGCGCGTGGTGGTCGAGATCCTGATCACCGGCCGCGACGGCAGGGTGCTGGCGGCTTCCAACCGCAGCCGCGTGGGCGCCTTGCACCGGCCCCTGCCCGACTTGGCGGTCTGGCAGAGCCGGAGCCCCTGGCAGAAACTGCGGCAGGTGTTCACCAGCCGCGAAGACTACCAGACTGCGGTGGCGCTGGGACTTCCCGGGCAGCCGGCGCCGGTCTTCACCATCTACGTGGTGGTCTCCTCGGTGCTGCTGCGCGACGAGCTGGTGCCGCAGCTCACCCGCATCGGCCTGATCTTCGCGGCTTCGCTGGCGCTTTCGGTGGTGCTGGCGGTGATGGTTTCCAACTGGAGCCTGCGCCCGCTGGCCCGCATCAGCGAAGCCATCGAGCAGATCGCGCGCGGCGAATACGTGCCGGCCTCAGCCCCCGGCCACGCCGAGGCGGTCGAGATCGCTGCGGTGCGCAGCAAGCTCGATCTTCTGGGCGAGCAGTTCCGCGGGGCGCGCG
>JBMFPL010000412.1:0-3452 GCA_049969115.1 Bryobacteraceae bacterium
CACCTTCCCATTGCTGGCCAGCGTACCCACCAACTGGCCGCGCTCCACCTTCGCGAACGCGACTTGCGGCGGCCGGGACAGGGCGCGGCGAACCGGCCATGCGCCCAGCGCCACCGCCAGCGCCGCTGCTGCGATCCACCAGATGCGGGTTTTCATGCCGTTCCCTCAATTCTGACAGATCGCGCACGGGCGGCGGCCCGGCCCGCTGCGCGACAATATCCTGTTATGCCGCGCTACAAAATCCTCCGCCTCAGGGATGCGCAGCAGGAGCAATTCCGCTGGGCGCCGCACGCGAGCGGGCCCAGCGTGGTCCGTCCCAGGGACTACCGCGAGGACGGCTGGGTGAGCGCGCCGACGCCTTACGCGGCTTGGTTCCAGTTGCGCCAGCAGGGAAACCCGCTGCGCGTGGGCGATCTGCTAGAATCGGAAGCGGGCGAACTGCGAATCTGCAAGTACGTCGGCTTCGAGCAAGCGCGCTGGGAGACGCAGCAACAGCCGGGTCAGGAGGTTGCCGGACCCCAGCCGTGCGGGGAGCCGGCTTCGCCCTGAAAACGTATGCAGCCTCCCCAAGACCGCACGCCAGCGCCGGGCAACAGCGGGGCGGAAGACCAACGAGGTTTGCGGGCCGAGCAAGGCTTGTGTGTTCCCGGCAACGGTACCCGGCCCATCAACAGCTACGCCGTGGTCACCTACATTCCCGACCCCCTGGGCGCTTTCCTCGATGACATGCGCCGGGAGCTGGTGCCCAATTGCATCCCGCACGCCCACGTTACGATCTTGCCTGCCCGCCCACTCAGTCTGCCCGCCGAGGAAGCCTGGCGCCTGATCCAGCGCCGCGCCGAAGCGTTTCCCGCGTTCGAAGTCGAGACGGGGGACATCGAAGTTTTTGAAAACACCTTCGTGGCCTACGTGGCCGTCAAAAAAGGCTGGGACGAGCTGGTGGCGCTGCACGATGCGCTCAGCCAGGAACCGCTCTGGTTCGTCGAGCCCTATCCCTATCACCCGCACATCACGGTGGCGCAGGACTTCGATCCCGCCCTGCTGTGGGAGATCGCTGACAAGGCTCGCCAGCTCTGGCAGCGTTACCCGCATCCGCGCAGCTTTCTGGTGGACTCGCTGACCTTCGTGCAAGCCACGGCCGACAACCGGTGGCTCGACCTGGCCCACTGCGAACTGGCCGCTGCCTGTCGGCGCTAACCCGCCTTCACTCGAACAGCCGCATCTGCTCGGCACGGGCGCGGGCGCGCCCCGCGCGCGCCTCCTGCGCGCTGCCGATCACCCCGAGCACTCGCATCTCGACCAGGGCGCTGCGGGGCACGAAGACACGCTGCCGGCGCGAGCCCGGGTTGGGCGGAGTCACGCTGAAGCCGTGCGGCTGCAACTGCAACAAGTCGTTGGCCAGCAGGCCCTCCATTTCTTCCCCGTCGCGGAAGCGCATGCGTACCCACAGGCCCGCCGTTTTGGGCCGGCTGGTGAAAACGCGAGGCTGCGGTTCCTTGTCGTCGCTGTCGAAGTCGCGCACGAAATCCACCGATTTGATCTCTTCCCAGGAGACCCGCACGCAGGTTCCCTTCAGGTCGAGCATTTCGATGCCGCCTTGCAGCATGTAGGTCTGCGGGTTCACGTAGCCGGCCAGCGGTTCACGATCGAACCTCCGGATGATCACCTTCTTGTTGGTGGACGGCGCCACGGCGCGAACCCGAGCGAGAACAATCTCGCTGGTATTGTAGCTCCAGCAACGCGCCCACGGTGCTATAGCGTAGTTACTGATGGATAGAACAGCCTCACGTCGTGTCTTCCTGCTCTCGCTGGCAACCCCCGTCATCCCGCGCCGGTCCCGGCCGGCGCCGTCGCGCCCGCCCAACATTCTTTTCATCATGAGCGACGAGCACAACTGGCGGATCGCCGGCTGCTACGGCAACCGGCAGGCGCGGACACCCAACCTCGACCGGCTGGCCGCGGAAGGGATCGTCTTCGAGGACGCCTACACGAACTCGCCTCTGTGCGTGCCGTCCCGATCCTCGTTCACCGCGGGCAAGTACATTCACCGGATCTCGGTCTGGAGCAACAACTGCGAGCTGCCCGCCGACGACATGCCCTCGCTACCCCGGATCCTGAACGCCGCCGGCTACGAGTCCTTCCTTTGCGGCAAGCAACATTACGCTGAAGGGCGCCGCTACGGTTTTCTCGAAATCGGCGGCGACATGAACAACTCGGTGAAAACCGGGCGCGGCCGGCGTCGCCGGGCGGACGACACCACCGTCAACTACGCCGCCGGCCAGCAGCGTTTCCGCGATTTCCACACGGGTGAGGACTCGCCCGTGATGACCCACGATCGCCGCGTCACCGCCGGGGTGCTGGACTTTTTGAGCCGCCGCAGCCGCCGTGACAAGCCTTTCTTCCTGTTCGCCGGCTACCTGGCGCCCCACTTCCCGCTCATCGTACCCGAGAAATACTGGCGCCATTACGAAGGCCGCATCCCCATGCCCGTCATCCCCGAAGGGTTCTTCGAGCGCATGCCGCTCAACTACCAGCACCTGCGCCGCGGCTTCGGGCTGGTGGACGCCGAACCGGCCATCGTGCGGCGCGGCCGCGAGCTCTACTACGCCCTCACCGAATGGGTCGACGAGCAGATCGGCCTGATCCTCGACGCCCTGCGCCGCAGCGAGTTGGCGCGCGACACGGTAGTCGTCTATACCACCGACCACGGCGAAAACATGGGCGAGCACGGCCTGTGGTGGAAGAACTGCATGTACGAACACGCCGCCCACGTTCCCCTGATCATGTGGTGGCCCGAACGCTGGAAGGGCGGCCAGCGCAGACAGGGCGCTTGCTCGCTGGTGGACGTTGTCCGGACAGTGGCCGAGATCGCTGGCGCCCGCGCCCCCGACGATTGGAACGGGCACTCCATGCTGCGCTGGGTGGATGATCCCGGCGCCCGCTGGAAAGACTCCGCCGTCAGCCAGTACTACGCCCACAACATCGCATCGGGCTTCGCCATGCTGAGGGCTGGCGACTGGAAGTACGTCTATCACAGCCCGCCCGACCATCGCCATCCCGCCGAGCGCGAGCTCTACAATCTGCGCGAGGACCCCGGCGAATTCCGCAACCTGGCTGCCGACCCCGCCCACCGGGCGCGGGTCGAGAAGATGCACGAGCAACTGGTCCGCGAGCTCGGTGAGCACCCGGACGAGACCGAGCGCCGCTGCCGCGCCGAGCTGGCCCGCGGATACCCGGAACCGATCGGTCAGCGGGCCAGGCGCAGCGCAGCCTGAGCCGCCTTTGTCAATCCTCCAGCACGACCGCCGTCCCGTAGGCCAGCATCTCCGCCATGCCCGTCCCCACGTCCGAGGTCATGAAGCGCACGCCCACGACCGCGTTGGCGCCCAGCTCGCGCGCCTCCGCCACCATTCGGTCCAGGGCCTGCTCCCGGCCTTCGGCCAGCAGCTTGG
>JBMFPL010000413.1:0-3427 GCA_049969115.1 Bryobacteraceae bacterium
GGCGAACCCTCTCTGTGTCTTCCCGGTGGGTACCTCCAGAGCGTACCCAGTCATCCACTTCGGCCAGCTTGAACTTCCACAACTTGCCGACGCGGTGAGCGGGCAAACCCTTGCGCTCGATCCAGCGGTAAACCGTGTCGCGCGCCACCCCAAGATGGGCCATGACCTCCTCGACGGAGTGCCAGCGCTCCGAGGACCTCGGACCCGATTGGTCGTCCATAGTCGCATATCATCTCAAAAAGTCGGAAACCATAGGTAGCCCCTCTGCCAGTGTTTTTCCACAATCATCCACAGCCCCGCCCCCGTCAAGGCCCGAATCTTCTGCGCGATGAATAGGATCGCCTGCGGAATCTACTTCGCCTAATCTTCGCCATGATAGAATCGCAAAAGATTGTGCCGTAGGCCCCCTGACGGGCGTCGCTCCCCAGGACGCTTCCTGCGGTATCGAATCGCTTGAACTCCCCTTTTGCGAGGTGTCGCCCATGCAACTTCAGTTCAGGAGCTTCGCCCGGCCGGACCTGCTCAAGACTATCCATCCAAAGCACTTAACCAGCCTGCTTGAGCCGCACCGGCGTTTCTTCGAGGACAGGGGTTTCTGCTTGCCCGCCGGCGCGGAGCAGGAACTGGACTGCCTCGCTCTGGCGGGTATCCTCGCACAACCGGACGAAGAGACCCCTTCGGAACTGGTCGAGGCGCTCTACGTCATCGAGAGCTTCAGCGACGATCAGCACTTCGACGAGTTGCTCGACATGGCGGAGGCGGCGGGCCTGGCGGTCGGTGACGAGGAGACGACGGTCGACCTGGCCGTCCGCTTGTACCTCCACGATGCCAACCTGCTCGAGCGAAAACTGCGGGGCCACGTCGTCTTCGTTGAGCTGGACTGGGTGCCCGCTTCCACGATGCCAACCTGCTCGAGCGAAAACTGCGGGAGCAACTCTGCGACCGGCGGCGGACATTTGAAAGTTACCGGCTGGCTGATCCAGCTTCCGGCATGGAGGTGGACAATCTCCCACGGGATCTGACTCCGCTGGAGGCCGACCTCGATCGCTACTTCGAATCCAAGAAGCGCGGCGGCCACTCATGCGTGGTTCGCAAGGACGCCGCAAACGAGATCCGGTTCCTGGTTCAGCATGGGCAGACCTGCAAGCGGGAGCCGAGTCGCAAGGGCGGCCGCTCGACCTGCACGTTCTTCCGCCCGGAAAAGACCGACTCAGTGGATCAGCTTCAGCGATCTCTCCATGAACTCCTTCTCTCGCATCCCCCCATTCCTCCTCGTCGTCCCGACCAGCGCATTTCTCACAGCGGACCACCTCCGGCTCCTGGACAGGCACAAGAGTCGCTTCATCTCCCTGGAGGAGACGGTTGGCGTGGATGAAGGTGGCCGTTTCGTGCTACTGCAAGCAGCCGGCGAGGAGGAAACTCCTCCGACTCCCGTCGCCGACCGGCAGGCGGCGGTCAGCACCTACCACCGGCAGCACGGGGCGACGGATGCGGACATCTACCGTGCGGCGCGCGTCCACAAGTCCGATTTCTACAAGTGGCTCACTGGGAAGCTGAGCGATAAGTCGAGCAAATCGAAGCGGATCGAGGAAGTTCTCCGGACTCCGGCCCCGCCCGGCGGCCCAGTGTAGGCGCGTCGCCTACACTTTTCGCCTACCTCGCCTCCATTGATCGCCTACACATCCCCTGCCCGAAGATGGGCGCGTGGAAGCGATTCGAAGGAACTCCGAGGCCGGCGAAGCGGGGAATCGACAGATCGAAACCCTGCTGGATGAGCGGGATGTGGCGCGGTGGATTCGCGTTTCCGTGGCCACGCTGCGTTACTGGCGCGGCGAAGGGAAGGGCCCGCGTTACCGCAAGGTCGGCCAACTAGTCCGGTACGCTCCGTCGGACGTCCAGGACTGGCTGAATTCCCGCCCGGCGGGCGGCGAGGGCGTCGCCGGGGAGGCTTCCCATGCCTGAAGCCGCCTTCGCCGATGTCGAGGCCGGCCGGATTTTGCTGCGGGCGCCGTTCTCGAACCTGCTCCTGTGCAAGCGAATCCCCGGCGCATCTTGGGACAAGGCGAGGCGCGTGTGGACCTACCCGGCGACGCCGCAACACGCTCGGCTGATCCGATCCTCCATTCCGCGGCTCGAAGCCAGCGAGAAGTTTGTTGAGCTGCTTGCCGCCAAGCCCTCCACGCCAAAGCCATCGGCGCCGGCGCCCGAGCAGCAAGAGGCAGTCGAACTGCCCGCTGGGCTCAAGACCACACCCTGGCGGCACCAGGTCGAGGCGTTCCGATTCGCGATGGAGCGCCTGCTGCGCGGCACGGGCGCGGCCCTGCTGGCTTTGGAGATGGGCGTCGGCAAGACCCTTGTCGCGCTGATGGTGCTGGCTGCGATGGCCGCCCGGCGCATCCTGATCTGCTGTCCGCTGCGCGTCGTTCCAGTCTGGCAGCAGCAGATCGAACGGCACCTGAACATCCCGCTAATCGTCGTCACCTTGGACGACAGTGCTGGCAGCGTCACCAACAAGAAGAAGCTCGCCGAAGAGAAGCTCCGCCTGGCCGAAGCCACGGGCCGGCCGCTCGCAGTCATCATCAACTACGACTCGGTCTGGCGCGCGCCCTTCGCCGACTGGGCCGAGAAGCAGCCGTGGGACCTGATCATCGCCGATGAATCGCACCGCCTGAAAGCCCCTGGCGGCAAGGCGAGTCTCGCCTTCAAGCGGCTCCGGCAGCACGCCCGCGCGCGTCTGGCGCTCACCGGCACGCCGCTGCCGCACTCGCCGCTCGATGCCTACGCGCAGTTTCGTTTCCTTGACCCTTCGATCTTCGGACCATCGTTCGCCGCCTTCCGCCAAAAGTACGCCGTGATGGGCGGCTTCCAGAAGAAGCAGGTCACCGGCTTCCAGCACCTCGACGAACTCGAGGCGCTCATGAAGACCATTACCTTCCGTGTCTCGAAGGACGTCCTCGACCTGCCGCCTGAAACCCATGTGACCTACGAGTGCGACCTGTCGCCCGAGGCCCTGCGCGTCTACCGCGATCTTGAGGAAGATTTCGTCGCCGACGTGCGCGAGGGACGCATCACCGCCGCCAACGCCATGGTGAAGCTGCTGCGGTTGCAGCAGGTGGCCGGCGGTTGGGTCAAGACCGACGACGGCCAGTATCATCGCGTCGATTCCGCTAAGCAGAACCTGCTCGCCGACACGCTCGAGGACATCGGCCCCAACGAGCCAGTCGTTGTCTTCTGCCGGTTTCATGCCGACCTCGATGCGGTGCATGAAGCCGCGAAAACCGCGGGCTTCCAGAGTCTTGAGCTCTCCGGCCGCCGCGATGAACTGAAGCGCTGGCAGTCGGGCGATGCCCAGGTGCTCGCCGTGCAGATCAGCGCCGGCGGCGTGGGTGTCGATTTGACCCGTAGTCGCTACTCCATCTATTTCTCG
>JBMFPL010000414.1:0-3411 GCA_049969115.1 Bryobacteraceae bacterium
CTGAGGGTCTCGATCACGCCCATGCTTACCGCGCTGGGCATCGGCGGCCTGGCCGTGGCCCTTGCCTTGCAGGACACGCTGGCTAACTTTTTCGCTGGCTTGCACATCTTGGTGGAGCGCCCCATCTTCGTCGGGGATTACATTCGTCTGGAAAGCGGCCAGGAAGGCGTGGTCACCGACATCGGCTGGCGCACCACGCGCATCCGGACGTTGAACTCGAACATGGTCGTGGTGCCCAACACTAAAATCACATCGGGCACGCTGCTCAACTACAGCCTTCCCGCGCCCCCGGCCGCCGCGGACATGCCCATCCTGCTGGCTCACGAGGCCGATGCCGAACGCGCCGCCGCCATCGCCCGCGAGGAAGCGCTGAAAGTGGACGGCGTGGATCCGAGTTTCACGCCGCTGGTGCTCTGTGACCCCGGCGTGCTGCCCACTCACGTTCAACTCAAGCTGATCGTCCGCATTCTCGACCAGACCCAGCGCGGGCTTGTCCTTTCCAGCATCCGCTGGCGGCTGTTGCGGCGGTTCCGCGAGGAGGGAATCCCGCTGCCGCGGCCCGAGCTGGCCGTTCTCTGGCGCGATGTCTCGGTCGGCTGACAGGCTCACGCCCGGCCGCGGCCACAACGGCCCCCGAAGGCCGTGACGCCCGATCTGCCTGTCGCCCTGGCCTACCCAACCCGCGTGCGCCGGGCCCGGTTGCGTGGGGAACGCTCAGCGCGGTTCCAGGCTGCCCAACACAGCGTCCAGCGCTTCCAGAGTCTCGTCCACGTCGCGCTCGGTGTGCGCGGCGGAAACGTACATGCGCCCGTCGGGCAGCGCGTAGACGCCCCGCTCCAGTGCGCGGAGCAAGAAGATCTCCAGCCGCTCGCGCTCGTCTTCCAGCGTATCGCGGTAGTCGCGCAATTGCGTTCGATGAGTGAAGTGCACGGCCAGCGCAGCACCGAAGCCGCACACTTGGATCGGGATCCCGCGGCGGCGCGCGGCCTCGCGGAGTCCCTCCATCAAGCGCTGGCCCATGCGATTGGCGTGGGCCAGAGCCGCGCCCCCGTCGCGCTCCAGCTCGGCCAGCGTGGCCTGCGCGCAGGCCAGCGAAATGGGATTGCCGTTGAAGGTGCCGCCGAAGGCTACGCCGCCGGTGAACATCAGTTCCATGATTTCCCGCCGGCCCGCGACGGCGCTCAACGGCGGCCCGCCGGCGAGCGCTTTGCCGAAGGTGGCCAGATCGGGTTTGACGCCGTAGAAGCCCTGCGCGCCGCTCAATCCCATGCGAAAGCCAGTGATGATTTCGTCGAAGACGAGTAGTGCCCCGTAGCGGTCAGCGAGGCGCCTGAGACCTTCCAGATAGCCGGGCTCGGGCATCAGGCAGCCGCTGTTGCACAGCACCGGCTCCAGGATGATGGCCGCGATCTCCGCGCCCCGCTGGGCGAACAGCCGCTCGACGACGTCCAGGCGGTTCCAGGGCGCCACCAGAACGTTCTCGGCGGCGTTGGGCGCCTGCCCGCGCGATTCCAGCACTGCGTGCGGCGCTTCCAGCGGGCCCAACTCATCGGCCCTGGGGTGGTGACTGATGAGCACGGAATCCATCCACCCGTGATAATGACCTTCGAACTTGAGCACCAGCCGCCTTCCCGTGGCCGCGCGCGCCAGTCGCAAGGCGAGCTGAACGGCCTCGCTGCCGCTTGAGGTGAAGGCCACACGCTCGGCGCAGGGGACCAGTTGCTGGACCTTCTCGGCCACCAGAATCTCGAGCTCGTGTTGCGCGCCGTAGATGTGAGGACGCTCGGCCTGCCTGCGTAGCGCTTCCACCAGCGCCGGATGCTTGTGGCCGAGGATGAGCGGACCCCATGCCAGGGTATAGTCGATGTACCGGTTGCCGTCCACGTCCATCATGCGGCAGCCCGAGGCGTCCGCGAAATAAAGCGGCACCGGGAATTTGGCCCGGAACGGGCTGGAGACGCCCCCGGCCAGGGAGCGGCGGGCGCGCTCGAGCAATCTTCGCGATTGCGCCCAGCGTTCGGGCGCCGTGGTTTCCTTCATGCTTCCCAAACTACCGCAGCCGACCCCGCTCAGGCCGGGTACTTGCCGCCGATGTAGTCGCTGAGCTGGCGGATGGTGTGAGCCTGCGCCGAGATGATGGCCTTGACCAGGTCGCCGATGGAGATCATGCCCACCACGCGGTCGCCTTCCACCACCGGAAGGTGACGCACGCGGCGTTCGGTCATGATGCGCATGCACTCGTCCACCGTCTGACCGGGAGTGACTGTGATGACCGGGCTGGACATGATCTCCCGCACGCGCGTCTCCTTGGAAGAGCGCCCCATGAGGATCACCTTGCGGGCGTAATCGCGTTCGGAGACAATGCCCACCGGCCGCCCTTCCCCGCAAATCAAAACCGCGCCGATGCGTTTTTCTGCCATCAGCTCGATGGCCTGGTAGACGGTGGCCTCCGGGGGCAGCCACCACACGTCGCTGCCCTTGACCCGGAGGAGGTCGCCAACGGTCTCGGTCAGGGCCATGCTCCCTTGCATGGTATTTACTGTTTCAAAGCCCGGGCGCGCTGTCAAGCGCTCCCGCCGGGGGCTGCGCTGATGCTACCATGATGGCTCCATCTTCGCTGACCGAGGCCGTTATGAACAAACTGCAGCGTAACTTCATCCTGATCCTCGCGGCCGCGCTGGCCGCCGCGCAGGTTCGCGATCCGCTTCCCGTACCCGATCTGCCCGGCTACCAGACGCTCAAGTGCGACTTCCACATGCACACCGTGTTCTCCGACGGGCAGGTCTGGCCAGCGCTCCGCGTCACCGAGGCTTGGCACGACGGCTTGGACGCCATCGCCATCAGCGATCACATTGACTACCAGCCGCATAAAGACGACGTTCGCTCCGATCCCGGGCGCCCCTACGCGCTGGCCCGCGCCACCGCCGAGCAACTGGGCATCCTTCTAGTGCCCGCCTTTGAAGTGGCGCGCGGCGACATTCACTTCAACGTACTGTTCGTCACCGACTTCAACGTCTATCGCGGCCTGGACCAGCAAGCTGCCTTGCGCGTCGCCCGGCAGCAGAACGCTTTCGTCTTCTGGAACCACCCCGGTTGGCGCCGTCCCAAGGCCGAATGGTTGCCCGAGGTGGACGACTATTACCGCGAAAAGCTCTTCCAGGGCATGGAGCTGGTCAACGGGCCGACCTTCTATCCCGAGGCATTCCCCTGGGTGGAGGAGAAGAAACTGACGATCCTCGCCAATACTGACGTGCACGGGTTGACCGCCTGGGAGTATCCGAACCGCACCCGCGCCATCACGCTGGTTTTCGTTTCCCGCCGCGACCTCGAGGGCCTCAAGGAGGCCTTGCTGGCCCGGCGCACGGTGGCCTGGCAAGGGGAAAATCTCTGGGGCGCGGAGCAGCATTTGAG